>DASXMZ010000331.1:0-8464 GCA_036495385.1 Mucilaginibacter sp.
CGATCGCGCGAGGCACGCAGAATTTTAAGTCCTTCCTGTACGTTGCCCGCTAATATTAAGTGTGAGGCAACCTGGTGTTCAATCCCCGTCCATACTTCGTCGCTGTAAACAAACGGAAGTGAAAGTTTGCCACCCTTTGGCCAGGTGCACAAAAGCAGACCGGCTTCATTACCCAACGCATATGAAGGGCGCTGTGGATTGGCGTGCTCACTCAGGTCC
The DNA here is from genome assembly GCA_036495385.1 of Mucilaginibacter sp. Taxonomy (GTDB): domain Bacteria; phylum Bacteroidota; class Bacteroidia; order Sphingobacteriales; family Sphingobacteriaceae; genus Mucilaginibacter. The sequence continues at coordinate 220 of DASXMZ010000331.1, forward strand.
TCCTTAAAATTATATTTATAAACTGCATTAAGGTGGGTATCCCGGGCCGGAGTTGATTTTTTATTATCAGCTACGCTCAAAATGTTCAATGGTATAAAAGCTATTGTACTGCCTACGCCAACATTTTTTATAAAATCTCGCCGGCCTGAATTCTTTTTCATTGCAATAATTAGGGCTATAAAGCTAATAATTATTTATAAAATCCTAATACAATGATATTTAAATATTTGCTGGAGATTATTATTTCAAGTAGCAGTTTTTCAGTCTCGTCGAAGTCGTTAACAATGGCATCACAATTTCTTAGCCATTGCCGATATTCTCGCCAAATAGTACCTTTATGATATAAAAAATAAATCATGAAATTTCTATCGCTTGAGCCATTTGTTCCATCCGGCAGCAATTTTGAAGGCTCCAAACAACTTTTCCAGGAGTTAGGCTTTAATATCGGTTGGGATACAGGTGATTGTGTTGGCTTTGAACGCGACGGATGTAAATTCATTTTGCAACGGTATGACAAAAAGGAATTCGCTGAGAATTTTATGCTGAGTGTCAGAGTAGACAATGTTGGGGAATTCAGGGATGATGCAATTAAAAAACAGCTAACAGAAAAATTTGGTATCCGCATAGGCCAGGTTACTCAACAGCCTTATGGTAAAGAAGTTAATATTATTGATATTGCCGGAGTTTGCTGGCATTTTGTTGAATAACTCATATTTGCCAATTGTGCACTTTGTGCTTCCTTCGCGATCCTGGTGGTAAAATTCGACCACAGTGATCATGAAGAAATTCACAAAGTGCATCAAGTCTTCGTTTCTACTCAGCCCTCAAACTCTTTATCGGGTTAACTATAGCCACTTTCACCGATTCATAACTAACCGTTATCCAGGCGATAATTAAAGCTGCCATCGAGGCGGTTACGAAAACTATCCAGCCAACGCTGATGTGATATGCAAAACCGTTTAGCCAGCTGTTTACAGCAAACCAGCTGATCGGTATGGCAATAGCGATAGCTATCAGCATAAGCCTGGTAAACCCTGTTGACAACAGGAACACAATTTTGAATATGGATGCGCCCAATACCTTACGTACGCCTATTTCTTTAGTTCGCTGTTCGGCCATAAAAGCTGACAGGCCATATAAGCCCAAACAGGAAATAAAAATGGCAAATAATGCAAATAAATTAAAAATGCTGCCCATCTGTTGTTCACCCTTATAAAGATTGGCAAGGTCCTGATCCAGGAAATTATACTCAAAAGGATAAGCAGGATTAAGCTGCTGACTTATTTTTCCAAGAGCGCTAATTGTTGCTTCGGTGGTGCCGGGTTTAGTACGTACCATTACTATGCCACCGTATTTGTTAAAACGTAAAACCAGCGGTTCAATAGGTTGCTGGATGGGTTTAAAATTAAAATCTTTTACTACACCGATGATACTACCTTTGGCGTTGCCGAACGCTAAAGGTTTGCCGACGGCGTTGTTAACATTTAACCCCATAACGCTCAGCATCTTTTCGTTCACCACATAATTGTTTGAATCTGCTATAAAGGCGGATGAAAAACCTCTGCCGGTTAACAGCTTCGTTTTAAAAACACGCATAAAATTCTCGTCGACATCAAGGGATGGAATCACCACCTGCGATTTAGGATCTTTCGCATCCCATTGCACATTTATTGTGCCGCTGATGAGGTTGGTTGGCAGGTTATCGATAATGCTAAAATCACTTGTAAGCGGGTTTCGTTTTAATTCTGTCTTCAAAGTCGGCTGCTTGTTCCAGATATCCCCTGTCATCGGCATATACAACAGGTTATCTTTTGCAAAACCGGGGTTCCGGTTTTTTATAAACTGTAGTTGATTGTAAATAGTTACCGTGCCTATCAATAGGATAATGGAAACGATAAACTGCGTTACCACCAACGTATTACGAAATATCAAGTTGCCGCCCATCGATTTTATGTTCCCTTTAAGCACTTTAACCGGGTTAAATCCTGATAGAAATAAAGCAGGGTAACTTCCGGAAATAAGTCCGGTTAACAATGCGATGCCAACCAGGCTCAACCAAAATCTCGCATTAAAAAAATCAATAGCCAACTTTTTATCGGCAAGGTGGTTGAACGCAGGGAGAAATAGAATTACAAACGTTACTGCCAGCAATAAGGCGAAAAAAGAAATAATCATTGATTCGCCAAGGAATTGTGCGATCAATTGCACACGAATTGCTCCCGACACTTTACGCAAACCGATCTCTTTTGCCCTACGTGCCGAGCGTGCAGTTGCAAGGTTCATGAAGTTGATGCATGCTACTATCAGAATTAATACAGCTACAATAAAAAAGATATTCACATATTGTGAGTTCCCGTGCCCGGCCAGGTCGACCTGTAAAGCGGGGGCCAGGTGTATGTTTGTTAAGGGCTGCAGCTGAAATGTTATTTTCTGACCAGGCTCATTCTTCAAATAAATCCGATTCATTTGATTATTAATCCTTGATAAGGACGCGGCATCAGGCACGAAGCTTTTATCAAGTTGTACGTAGCTATAAAAGTTAAAATTGCTCCATACATTGTTTTTTAAATCACTGTTATACTTGGCTAAAGATGCCATGGGCAAAATAAAGTCAAACTGAAGGTGTGAATTGGAAGGGATATTTGCCAAAACGCCCGTCACCACCACATTGTCGCCATTATCTTTCCGTAATGTTTTTCCTATCGCGTTTTCTTCGCCAAAATATTTTCTCGCCATGTCTTCAGTAATCAAAACGCCATCCACATTTTGCAGTGCTGTCGATCGATCGCCTTTAACCAGCGGAAAAGAAAACACATCCATAAAAGACGGATCAGCATAAAAAACATTCTTTTCTTCAAATTTTCGGTTGCCGGCCTCAAACAAAACTGTAGTAAGATGACTAAACCTTACCGTATTTTTTATCACCGGAATTTGCGCTTTTAATCCGGCAGGCATACCTGCTGTATTTATCGCTGCTTTAAAACCGCTAGCATCGCAGGTAACGCGGTATATTTGGTCGGCATTTTTATGAAACCTGTCATAGCTTAATTCATTTTGCACCCAAAGCAGGATAAGGATGCTGGCAGCCATTCCTATAGCCAAACCTGATATATTGATAATGGAGTAGGCCTTATGGCGGATGAGATTCCTGTAAGCTATTTTAAAATAGGTTTTTAACATGGTGACAAATTATTTATCGGTGTTGAATCAATGAACTATAATGGTTAATCATATCATTACCCGCCAAGAAGGTGCCATATAGTTAAACATCTATAAATCAATTACTTGGTAGTTTATGAATTTGTTTGACCGTTCGTTTCTGATACAAACGATGTTCGTTTTTAGGAAGACCGATGAATACTGATTGATAAATAAATAATATCAATTGCAACCGAAATCAAACTGATTTGATCTTTTGTAATTGCCGTAATTTTATTTTTTTACATTTACTACCGTTAAACCCATTCGATCTAAAAATATGTCTGACCACCAAATTAACCGCAGAAGAGCAATTCAATTTTTAGGTGCAACAGCAGGATTAGCTGTTGCTAACAAAGCTGATGCAACTATGATCACTTCAACAAAAGAGAAATCAAATTTTACTTATTGTCTTAACCTCGCAACAATCCGCGGCCATAAACTTGGCTTTGTTAAAGAGCTGGAAACTGCATCTAAAGCCGGCTTTCATTCGGTTGAAATATGGTTTGATACTTTTCAGGATTATTTGAAAGGCGGTGGAACAATTGCCGACACAAAAAAAATGCTGGACGATTTAGGAATAAAAGTTGAAAACAGCATAAGCTTTAATCAATGGGTGGTTGATGATGAAGCAACCCGAAAAAGAGAAATCGAACAGATGAAAAGGGATATGGATCAGCTCGCCGAAATAGGCTGCAAAAGAATAGCTGCCACCGGTAAGGGTGCCGATAACAACACGATACCCGAGTTAAAAGTTATAGCTGAACGTTACAAAACTGTCCTAGATTTAAGTAGTGCAAGCGGGGTTATACCGCAAATGGAAATGTGGGGGTTTCAAAAAAACATCAGCAGGGTGAGCGAAGTATTATATATAGCCATGGAAAGCGGAAATCATCATGCGAAAGTTTTATTGGATATTTTTCACTTGTACAAAGGTCAAACACCACTCGAAACACTTCCGCTCATGGATCCGCAGGCGTGCGACATTCTGCACATGAATGACTATCCAAAAACACTTTCCTACCAGGTTATTACAGATGCGGACAGGATTTACCCTGGCGACGGTGTGGCGCCGATAAAACAAACCTTACAAATACTTGGCAGAAATAATCACCCGCTGGTGCTTTCGGTTGAGCTGTTCAACAAAGCCTATTATAGCCAGGACGCTTTAGTGGTAGCCAAAACTGCTTTGTCAAAATTGAAAAAGGTGGTGGAACAAGTATAAGGCTATAGACGAATTACTCCAACCAAAGCTTGAAGAGGCCATCTCAATAAAACGTGTATTAATGATTTTACTAACAAATGTTGTTTAATGCAATTTGAGGTTGTTTAATAATTCTAAAAATAATGTTACAATTAAAAATACCTTTACGGCAAATCTGTCAAAATTTTATAAATGATCAAACCGCTACTTCTTTTATTAATTCTAACATTGTCATTTTCGGCTTTTGCGCAAAAAAATTATATCATCAGCGGGACTATTAGCGATAAGTCAACCGGGGAGCAGTTAATAGGCGCCACTATAAGAATAAAGGAGCTGCCGCAAAACGGAACGGCAACAAACAGTTATGGGTTTTATTCATTATCTGCGCCCGAGGGCGAATACACGCTATTATTCTCATATATTGGCTATGAAACCGTTGAACAAAAAATCTCTTTGCATAAGAGTCAGACCATCAATTTGGGTCTTCCTGCAAAAAACGAATTAACGGAGGTTGTGATCAGTTCCAACAAACCAAATAATGATAACGTGGCTTCAGCACAAATGGGTGCTGAGAAACTGGATATGGCGCAGATCAACAACGTGCCTGTATTGCTGGGCGAAAAAGACGTACTGAAAACCATCACGTTATTACCCGGTATAAAATCGGCTGGCGAGGGAAATACCGGATTTTATGTGAGGGGTGGTGCTTCCGATCAAAATTTAATCCTGCTTGACGAAGCGACGGTATATAACGCTTCACACTTTTTTGGTTTCTTTTCAACGTTTAATTCCGATGCGGTGAAAGATGTTACCCTATATAAAGGCGGGATGCCATCCGATTATGGCGGCAGGTTGTCGTCAGTTCTGGATATAAAAATGAATGAAGGGAACAATAAAGATTATACAGTTCAGGGCGGGCTTGGCCTTATCTCATCGAGGATAAAAGTTGAAGGCCCAATTGTAAAAGATAAAGGTTCGTTCATGGTAAGTGCCCGGCGCACCTATATCGACGTTTTTTTCAGGGCCTCGTCAGATTCTACGCTTAAAGGCAGCTCTATCTATTTTTATGATATTAATGCCAAGGCCAACTATCATTTTGACGACAATAATGCCCTTTATATCTCCGGATATTTCGGCAAGGACGTTTTGGGGTTAAAAAACACTTTTGGGACAAACTGGGGTAACTCCACAGGGACTATCAGGTTTAATCATATATTTAATAACAGGCTGTTTTCAAACACTTCATTGGTTTTTAGCAATTACAATTATGTTATACAAAGCTTCCAAACTAATGACAGCTTTAAGGCAACCTCGCAAATTACCGATGTTAACATTAAGGAGGATTTGCAATACTCGATGGGAAACCGTCATACGCTCAAGTTTGGCTTAAATATTTTACACCACACTATTGCACCAGGCAATATTACCGCCGATGCGACTTCGAGCTTTAACAACATAAGCGTTGAGCAAAGGTTCGGGTTTGAAAATGCTGCTTACATTGGCGATAATTGGCGGGTAAACGATAAATTAACATTTTTATATGGATTTAGATTGAGCGGGATGTTTTTAGTAGGGCCCGGAACATTCGATACTTATGACGCCGCCGGGAATATTTTAACTTCAACAAAATATGCCTCCGGAGCAACGGTAAAAAACTATTTTAACCTGGAGCCCCGTTTATCTTCAAGTTACCAGCTTAACGATGAAAGTTCGATAAAAGCTTCGTACAACCGCAATACGCAAAATATTCACCTGCTCAGCAACTCCACAAGCACTACGCCTACAGATCTTTATGTGATGAGCAGTAATAATATTAAACCCGAAATATCCGACCAGGTTTCCACGGGTTATTTCAGAAATTTTGCCGACAACATAATTGAATTCTCCGTTGAAACCTATTACAAATGGCTACAGAACCAGATTGATTATAAAGACGGTGCACAGCTTTTGGTTAACCAGAATGTGGAATCGCAATTGGTTTACGGAAGCGGACGCGCTTATGGGCTGGAATTGTTTGTAAAGAAAAAATACGGGCGTTTTAATGGCTGGATAGGTTATACGCTTTCGCGGACGGAATTAAAGTTTGACGCTATAAACAATGGAAGTTATTATCCCGCACGGCAGGACCGTACACACGACCTTTCAGTTGTAGGCATATACCAGGCAAATAAGCGCTGGACTTTTTCAAGCACTTTTATTTATGGTACAGGAAATGCTATAACTTATCCAACCGGGAAATACGAAATAGGCGGCTTGACAACCTTTTCATATTCCGAGCGCAATGGTTACCGGCTGCCATCCACAAACAGGCTGGATATTGGCGCCACGCTTGAAGGCAAAGAACACAAAAGATACCATTCCAGCTGGACTTTTGGTATTTACAATGTTTACGGACATTGGAATCCGTATATTATTACTTTTCGCGATAGTAAAACGGTGCCAAATACAACAGAAGCGGTTGAAACCAGTATTTTTGCAACTCAAATCCCTTCGGTTACCTGGAATTTTAAGTTTCAATGATAAGATGAAAAAAGTTAAATATTGGTTGTCTGCACTGTATGTCATATTCGTTATGGCTTCATGCACCAAAGTGATCGATTTAAAGTTAGGCGACAAGACGGGTGAATTGGTAATTGAAGGAAATATCACTAATGTAAGGGCACCACAGTACATTACATTGAGCAGGAACGTGCCTTTTACCAATACCAATACCTACCCTCCTGTTGCCGGCGCAATTGTTTCTGTTATCGATGCAACGGGAAATTCCCGCCAGTTCACCGAGGGCCCTCCCGGCACTTATTCAATAAGCCGTTTAACAGGGCAACCCGGAAATACCTACACCTTGCAGGTTATTACAAACGGAAAAACTTATTCGGCTGTTTCTGTAATGCCTGCTCCTGTTAAGCTTGATTCGATAACTTCGGTAATAAGTGATTTTAAAAGGGGCGGCAACCTAAGGAATATATCCGTTAATTATTTGGACCCGGTTGATGTTGCTAACCAATACCGTTTTATATTATATGTAAATAGTGTGCAGGTAAAAAGGGTTTTTGCCTATGATGATGAATTTATCAATGGCAAATATGTGAACCTGGAGCTGGAGCAAAATGACATAGATATACATCCCGGTGATACCGCCACGGTTGAAATGCAGTGTATTGACAAACCCATTTATACTTATTGGTACACATTAATGCAGCAACAATTCGGTGGTCCCGGAGGTGGTATTACGCCGTCAAATCCGCCAACAAATATTACCCCGGTAACACTGGGATATTTTAGTGCACATACCACCCAAACCAAGTCTATTATTGTCAGGTAAAAGGTTCCTTATTTAAAAATCACTTCGCAAACTGAACCTTTATGTTGGTTACCTGCTTTATGCACCTTGCTGGCTTCTTTTCGTCCTGTACTATCATCCGGAATGGCCCATCGGCTGGCAACAGGGGTTTACCGTCAACCGTGCTGGCAAGAATGATCGTTCTGTCGGTAAAATCTTTATCCAGTTCGGCCAATGCGAAAACCACCTGGTAACCGTCGCTTGCTTCAATAAGCACAAACTTGGTTAGGTTTTCCCCTCTAAGATCCTTGCCCAGCGTAACCCCGGCCTTTTGCAGAATTGCCGATAAAATCACTCCCGAATAAGTATGGTCTTTGCCATCCCTGTCTTTCCGGGTAACTTCGGTTTGCGGATATTGCTGCAGATCGCTCAATTTTAAATCAAGGGGTGTTGTTACTTCACCTGTCACCTTAACAGACGCTTGTTTTTCAGTAGTTTGCGCCTTTAAAACCGGATTAATAAATAATCCGAAAAGGCAAAATAGAACCAGGCAATACTTTTTC
>DASXMZ010000332.1:0-10503 GCA_036495385.1 Mucilaginibacter sp.
GCATAAAGTGGTTAATAGTCGAACAAATGCCCGTAAATATCTCTATACTATTGCTATGTATGAGCGGTACCATGTTGTATGCTTTATATTTTTCGTTTTGACTTTTTTTATGCGCTTTTTAATAAGCAAAATGGAATGGCAGCTTTTATTATGATGGGTAATATTATTTATAATATATACCCGGTATTATTACAACAATTCAATAAATTAAGAATACTTAGGCTTTTAGCACGAACGACCTGATATGCGAATCAATTTACCCGAGAATTGTCGCGATTTGGTAAATAAGTCCCAAAAACTGTCCTTAATCAGCATATTATTGACGGTATATGGCTTAAGTCATCATAATATTACACAATAATTTAACTTAAAGGAGAATAATTGGTATCTTTATGCGTTATTTTATTGATAATCAGTTTAAAAAATAGAGCTTTACTTAAAAATTGATTTTAAAAACAATATTTAACGGTTTGTGTTCTTATTAAGTAAAATGTGTTAGCCAGAGTGATATGGGTAAATTGGTAGTAGTGCTTGAGGACGAAAAAGCAACCCTGGAGTTGATGGAATTGGCTTTAGAAGGGGAGGGATATGATGTAATGGCGATTAATCATCATGAACCGATGGAGTATTTTATGGATTTTGATCCGCAATTAATTCTTTTAGATATCAGATTAACCAATGGGTATGGTCACATTCTGTGTGAAGATTTAAAGTCGAACCCCTTGACTTCTAAAATTCCTGTAATATTGGTTTCTGGTGCAGATAACCTGGTAAAAATTGCCGCAGATTACAAAGCAGATGGTTATCTTTCCAAACCCTTTAACGTTGACGAACTCATAAACTGCGTTAAGCAGTATGATGTTTTGCCTGTTGACCAGCAAAGGACATTTCTTTTCTAACCCCGACGATTCTAATACGTTTTTTAACTAAAAAGAACCATTAGGCATCATATTTGTTGTTTGTGCATACAAATCAACAACAAAATATCAAAATGAAGAAAAATTTTGACCACGAGTTTAAACCCGGAGATTTGGTTGTGGTAAAGAACAATAGAGAAATCGTATATAAATTGTTATATATAATAGGTAGCTATGGGAACTGCAAAGATCAGGTAGGTGCCAAAAAACATGTGCGTTTATCAGCACTGACTAAACTCAATGTCGTCAGCAACTAACTGGCTTTTTTAGTGATATAAGCCAGGGATATATATTTTAGGCTACTAATAGTCCAGAAAATTATACTCTATTTGTTAAGGTTTTTAAGCCGTAGCACAGGGACAGGGTTACTATTAATAAAATTGCTTAATATGTAACTTTCAAAATCTGCCGCCCGTTTAAAAAGTATGAATAGAACTATAAAAATTTTACTGGCTTTTGGTTGCCTTATATTTGGCTGCATAATTACATCTGCTGCACAAGATATGCTTTCGTCCGACTCTGAGTGGCTAAATCCGATTGCTTCGTGTGCGGGTTTTGTATTAATTATGGGAGCCGGTCTTTATAGTTTTTTGAAAATCATCCGCCCGCTTATATTTTAGTCCCGGAGGGCAATTGTTCCCTTAAATCCACAAATTGGGGTTTTATCCGCCCACATTAATTTAATTGTCAACGCTAAATTAAGTCGACTTCCTCGCTTGGTTAAACCTAATTATGAACACTGCTTTTAAGATAGGCATATTGTTATTATCTTAGTAGCTGTGGATAATTTTATTGTTTCGGCACGCAAATACCGCCCGGCTACTTTTGAAAGTGTTGTTGGTCAGCAGCATATAACCAACACGTTAAAAAATGCCATCAAAAATAATCAGCTCGCGCAGGCATTTCTGTTCTGCGGACCGCGTGGCGTGGGTAAAACAACCTGCGCGCGTATCCTTGCCAAAACCATTAATTGCGAAAATCTTCAGCCTAATGGGGAAGCTTGCGGCGTTTGTGCCTCTTGCCAGTCTTTCCAAAACGGTAACTCTTTTAATATTCATGAGCTCGATGCCGCGTCAAATAATTCGGTTGACGACATCCGGAGCCTGATAGAACAGGTGCGCATACCACCCCAGGGTGTACGATATAAAATATATATTATCGATGAGGTGCACATGCTATCACAGGCAGCCTTTAATGCGTTTTTAAAAACACTGGAAGAGCCACCGCATTATGCCATATTTATACTTGCTACCACCGAAAAGCATAAGATACTGCCTACCATACTTTCGCGTTGCCAGATATTTGATTTTAACCGCATCAGGGTGGAGGATATGGCTGCACACCTGGCATCTATAGCCAAAAAAGAAAATATTAGCTACGAACCCGATGGTTTGCACGTCATCGCCCAAAAAGCAGACGGTGGCTTGCGCGATGCCTTATCTATGTTTGATCAGATTGTCAGTTTTTCGGGCGGGAATGTAACTTACCGCTCGGTGATCGATAACCTGAATATATTGGATTATGATTATTATTTTGCTATTACCAATAGCCTGTTGGGTGAAGACAATGCCAAAACATTGTTGCTTTTTGATGAAATACTTGGCAGAGGTTTCGACGGTTCACATTTTATATCGGGGCTGTCTGAACATTTTCGCAACCTGCTGGTAAGCAAAGACCAGGCAACGTTAAAGCTGCTGGAAGTAAGCGAGGGCATAAAAGCAAAATATTTACAACAATCGCAGGCTTCAACAGTCTCCTTTTTACTTTCGGCCCTTAACATTGCCAACCAATGCGATTTGAGTTACAAGCTGAGTAAAAATCAGCGTTTGCAGGTTGAACTGGCGTTACTCAAAATGTGTAATTTATTGTCGGTCTTTAGCCTTGCCGTTTCACCGCAAATAGCCATGAACTCTCAGCCTGCAGGTGGGGAATTAAAAAAAAAACCTGAATCTGCAGTAATAGCACAACCAGAACGTAAATCAGGCGGTGAAATAACTATAGCAAGCGATACCCCAACGATTTATCACACCGCAAAAAATCAGGTTGCAGATAAACAACCCGAAGTTGAAATAAAAAAAGAGGAACCTGCCGAAAAACCAAAAGTTTTTATACCCAACTCGCATGCGCCGGTAACTTCGGTTAAAATACCTTCATTAAAAGATATGGGCAAAACCACAAAAGAGGTTTTGGAAGAGGAAGATCCATATATTAAGGGTACAGCCAAAGAAGATTTCACAGCTGAGCAATTTGCAAAATCGTGGAACGATTTTGCAAACCGGCTCAAGGCTGACGGTAAAAAGAATTTGCTCACTATTTTTATATCTAATCCCCCAAAATTGGTTGCCCCGAATCCCTACGAATTAATTGTGGAAAACAAAGTACAGGAAAATCTCTTCAGGGATGAGCGGCCCAATTTGCTTAACTTTTTACGCACCACGCTAAGAAATTTTGATATTGAAGTAAGTGTACGCATTGATGAAATAGCCGTTGTAAAACGCCCCTATACCGCAGCCGAAAAATTCCAGCACATGGCAGCAAAAAACCCAGCGTTAATTGACTTGAAAAATAAGTTTAATTTGGACTTTGATTAGATAGTCGATGGTCAATAGTCCATAGATTTATAGTTCCTTTGAAACCGGCTATGGACCATCGACCATGGTCTATGGACTTTTTACTACTACACAAATTGATTCAATACCAGAACCCCGGCCAATCCAACAACAGATACGATTGTTTCCATCACCGACCACGAACGGATGGTATCTTTTATAGATAAGTTAAAATATTCTTTGAAAAGCCAGAAACCACCATCGTTAACATGCGAAAAGGCAAGACTGCCCGCGCCAACGGCCAGTACCATTAAATTTGGATTAATAGACGGATCGCGTGCAACCATTGAGGCTACAATCCCTGCGGCCGTTAGCCCGGCCACGGTAGCCGAGCCCAAACTTATCCGAATAATTGCAGCAATGAGCCATCCTAAAACAAGCGGCTGCACGTTAACGCTTTGTAAAAGGCTGGTAATGCTGTTACTGATACCACTATCGGTAAGCACTTGTTTAAATGCACCCGAGCCGGCAATGATCAGTAATATCATTGAAATATCTTTCACTGCGTCGCCGCATATGTTACCGAGGTACTTCATGCTTTTTCCCTGCCTGGTGCCCAGGGTAAACGTGGCCGTTATAAGTGAAATCAACATAACAATTGGTGTATCACCAATGAATGCTACAAGTTCGTGAATCGGTCCATCGGTATGATCTATATTAAGAAATATTGTGGTCGCCATTAACAGGATAACAGGCAATAAAGCGGTTAAAAAGCTGTTTGCAGCGCTGGGAAGTTTACTCTCAGGCAGTTCTTCGGCACGAAAAGTCTCAAGCGGTTCTGAATGAATATTTTTCAGGGCACGTGAAAACACCGGGCCGGCAAGGACAATAGCGGGAATTGCAACTATAAGCCCATAAATTAGGGTTTTACCCATATTAGCATGAAAAACCAATACCAGCGCCGACGGCGAAGGGTGAGGCGGCAGAAAACCGTGGGTAACCGATAATGCAGCCAGCATAGGCAGGCCTATATATACGGCAGGTAATTTGTATTTATAAACAACCGAAAAAATAAGCGGCACCACCAGCACAAAACCGGTGTTGTAAAATAACGGGATGCCAATAATAAAGCCAACCAGCAGCAGTGCCCATTGTATATGTTTAACACCAAAAGCGCTAACCAACACCTCGGCAATTTTTTGTGCAGCCCCACTATCGGCCACCAGTTTGCCAAGCATGGCGCCAAGGCTTATGATTATGAGGATGGACCTTAGCGTTTCGCCAAGGCCATTTTCTACGGATGCAGTAACTTTGTCTAGTGGGATACCCAACAGCAAACCTGCTGTTATTGAAACAATAAGGAACGCTAAAAATGGGTTTACTTTGACCCAGCTTACTAAAACAACAAGCAGAAGGATGCAAAGAAGGACGGTAAGTAAAGGCATTATTTGGAAGTGGGTTATGATGATAATTAGTGGTGACTAAAGTAGCAACAATATTTGAGTTGAGGATTTTTGCAAAGAAAAATCTTCTTACTTTAGTACAAAAAACCTACTATTATGAAACTCGTACCTTATTTAAATTTCCCTGGTAATACCGAGGAAGTAATGAACACATATCAGAAGATTTTTAACGGCGCCATCCACGATGTTGGCCGTTTCGGAGATCACAACCCACAAATGCCCGAAGATCAGAAAAATAGGATTATGCATGCCCGTTTAACCTTTGGCGATAACATGCTGATGTTTTCTGATGGAATGCCCGGCAGGCCGATCACTAACGGAGATAGTATCAGTCTAAGTATCGGCTTGGATGACGAGGCTCAAGCACGCTCAATTTTTGATCAGCTTTCAGAAGGCGGGAAAGTACTTATGGCGATGGAAAAACAATTTTGGGGTGCAATATTCGGGATGGTAATTGACCGTTACGGCATTCAATGGATGATCAATTGCGAGCCCCCGACCCCTAAAGGGGAGGAGCTGCCCCCGACCCCTAAAGGGGAGCTATATCGGGTTTATAAAAATATTAGACTATATCAATCAAAAATTCCCTGTTTAGTGGGTTAAGGCGTGAGGGGAGTTGTATGTTAAAATTATTAATCTTAAAATTATTAAATTATGTCAATCAAAAATTCCCCCTTTAGGGGGTCAGGGGGCAAAGTAACCGGACTGGGCGGCATTTTCTTTAAATGCCAGGATCCAAAAAACATGAACGAATGGTACGCCAAAAACCTTGGTATGTCTAACGAAGGGTATGGTGTCAACTTTGAATGGCTGCAGGCTAGTGATCCGTCGAAGAAAGGCACCACTGTATGGAGCACTTTCCCGCAGAATACCAAATACTTTGAGCCATCAAAGAAAGATTTTATGCTCAATCTGATAGTCGAGAATATCGAAAACCTCGTTGAAGAGTTGAAACGCGATGGGGTGGAGATAGTCGACGAGATCGCGACCTACGACTACGGAAAATTTGTTCATATCATCGACCCCGAAGGAAACAAAATAGAGCTTTGGGAGCCGGCGGATGGGGAATAGACCATAGACCATAGTCGATGGCTAAATTCGAGTAAACATATAAAACAATCTACCATGGTCTATGGTCCATCGACTATCGGTTAACAAACGTATGACCAAGCAACGTTACTTTTTTCTTATCCTGATATTGGGCGCACTAACAGCGATAAGCCCTTTTTCTATCGACATGTATCTGCCGGGGTTTCCGGCTATAGCAAAATCTTTGCATACCACTACCGCCCAGGTATCCTTGTCATTGTCGAGCTTTTTTATTGGGATATCGGCAGGGCAATTGCTTTACGGGCCATTGCTCGACAGGTTCGGGCGGAAAAAGCCGTTATATGTTGGCTTGTCGGTGTATATTTTAACTTCGATAGGCTGTTTCTTTTCACCGTCGATTGAAGTATTGATCGTACTTCGGTTTATACAGGCGGTGGGCAGCTGTGCGGCAGGGGTAGCCTCATTGGCTATGGTGCGCGATATTTTTCCGGTTAAAGATAACGCCAAAGTATTTGCGCTGCTTATTTTAATACTCGGCGCCTCGCCTATGATAGCGCCTACCGTAGGCGGTTATATAACGGCGGCTTTTGGCTGGCAGTTAATATTTGTGATTTTAGCTGCTATCGCATTATTGGTTTTACTGGCAGTAATTTTTGCGTTGCCCGAAAGTTATAAACCTGATCCTTCTTTTTCTTTAAAGCCAAAACCAATTATTAACAGCTTTTTATCGGTTTTAAAACATCCGCAATTTTATACCTATGCCATTTGCGGCGCCATAAGCTTTTCAGGTTTATTTGCGTATTTGGCTGCTTCGCCTTTTGTTTTTATGGACGTATTCGGGGTAAGCAGCAAAGTGTACGGTTGGATATTTGCCTTACTATCCGTTGGGTTTATCGGCTCAAACCAGGTGAATACTTTGCTGCTGAGGTATTTTACAAGTCGCCAGGTTGTAAATGTATCATTGCCTTCAATGGTGGTAATATCTTTTCTTTTTTTATTGGGATCGATCAATGACTGGTATGGGCTTGCCGGTACCATTTTTATCATATTTGCTTTTTTAAGCTGTGTGGGATTAACCTATCCAAATACAACTGCGCTATCGCTGGCTCCTTTTTCAAAAAATGCAGGAACGGCAGCGGCTTTAATGGGCGCTTTTCAAATGGCCGTGGGGGCGTTAGCATCAGTGGTGGTGAGTTTGTTTAAGAGCCATAGTTCGGTACCCATGGCAGGTACAATGCTTGTTGCGGCAGCTATTGCGTTTTTTATTCTTCTTGCCGGTCGCAGGATGATGCCTGAAGTCGAAGATGATGGTAACATCGCCACCACGACTGATGTTCTGATTCATTGAGAAATACAAGTCCCGTTGCCTGTTCTGAATATTTATTAAACTATGGCAAACTTGTATTCGCCGATCAACAGGCCTTTATCATTGTTATAAACATTCATTATCAGCGTGTCGCGCCTTTTGCTGTCTTTATCAACTTTTAATTCAAAATCTTCAGTCAATGGAGTTGGGTTAGGCCCTTTGGGATATAATGGCTTTTGATGTATTTTATTTTCTACCTCTTTCTTGAAAAATAGGTTTGTTGTTAACAATGCACCTCCCTCCATATGAACTTTTGCATGTAAATGGGTAATACGTCCGGTGTACCAGCCGGGGAAAATTGATTTGAACCGGCACACGCCGTCTTTGTCAGTTTTTTGGTAGCCTCTTAGCCAGGTTTGCTCCAGCGTGTTTTCTCGCTTAAAATCAGAATAAATCCCATCGGCATCGCATTGCCAGATATCAACAATAGCACCTTCAACGGGATTGCAATTTTTGTCTTCCACTTTAAATACATACTCAATTGGAGTTCCAACCTTGTGTTCAGTAATATCAATACGGTTTAACTTTTCATCTTTGTAAAATGGCCCTTCCGGAACGGGGGGAGTAATAGGATCGTTGCAAGCTGTAAGCAAATCATTTTTCTCTTTATTTTTTGATGAGAAAAATATGAGCCCAACGAAAGGCAGGCTTAGTAGCGATAAAAATTTGTTGCGGTTCATGGCTGGTCTGGTTAAGGGATGATCTTGTATTTCAAGTAAATGTAATAAACTTTTACATCGCAATAAAATATAATAAAATCTGAAATTATGCCCAAACAATAGATATTTTCCCAGTCACATTTCAAAAAGAAAGCGCTATTCTTTTACTGCCGTAACTCTTGATTTATCCTGAGTGGTAGTTTCAAATATGATCTCTTTATCAGTCAATTTCGAGACCCAAAACGGAAACTCCCTCGTTTTTCCATCAGCCAGTGTTTCTGTATAGCGGATATTCTGTCCGTCAATTCTGAACTTACCGTGGGATAAAACTTTACCGCCCCATATGATTATTAAGCTGTCGCTTTTTGTGAATTGAATATACGGTGCCTGCAAAGCAAGTTCGTCGCTTGCAACGCTGTCAGGAGGTATTGCGTTAGGATTTGCAACCTTAATATATTTCCATTTCCCGTAAAGGTTATCGGGGTTTATAGATGATTTGCAGGAGGGAAATAACAAGATTGTCATTGCGAGGACAAGCGTTGTCATGCTGAACCCCAGCTTGCCCGGAGTTAATCGAAAGGAAGCACGTGCGCAGAGGCCTTTGCCCGCGTGGTTCGAGGGCCTCACCACAACCCTCAAGCTAACATGTGTGCGAATATTGATTTCTATCATGTCCCGAAATTACTAAAACCTATCTATTTGAAATATTATAAATTCAAGACGAAAATTCTTTTTAGATTTATAAACGTTATAAATACACTTATTAAAAATTATGCGTCTTAAAATTTACCTTATCGTCCTTTTTGCAGCTTTAAACTTTGCCTGTTTTGCTCAAAATACAGCAACCTTATCCATCAGCAATAATTCAAATCAAACCATCAACAAATATATCTACGGTCAGTTTGCCGAGCATTTGGGGCATGGCATTTACGGTGGCTTTTGGGTTGATAAATCCCTGCCGGTCGCCAAACAAGACCGTATAAGACTTGATGTTGTTAATGCACTTAAAAAAATAAAGATCCCCAGCCTGCGCTGGCCCGGCGGCTGCTTTGCAGATGAATACCACTGGCGCGATGGCATTGGTCCCGCCGCACAAAGGCCACGTATGGTAAATACCAACTGGGGCGGCGTAACCGAAGACAACAGCTTTGGCACACACGAATTTTTGGAGCTTTGCGGTCTGATTGGCTGCGAACCGTACTTCGCCGCCAATGTGGGTAGCGGGACGGTTGAAGAAATGTCGAAATGGATTGAGTATGTAAACTCAAACAGCAGTAGCACAGTAGCCGAAATGCGCAAACGGAATGGCCATCCCGAGCCCTATAAAGTTACCCTTTGGGGGATAGGTAATGAAAGCTGGGGCTGCGGCGGCAATATGACACCCGAGTTTTATTGCGATCAGTTTAAACGCTATGCGTCTTTCGCCAAAAATTATCCGGGCGCACCGCTCAAAAAAATTGCCAGCGGCCCAAATTCCGATGATTATAACTGGACAGAAGTTTGTATGAAAAATATACCGCACTCGATGATGTGGGGGCTTTCCATGCATTATTATACCGTGCCGACCGGTAACTGGAGCCATAAAGGATCTGCAACCAGCTTCAGCGAAAGCGAATATTTTGGCACCATGGTGAACTGTTTAAAAATGGAAGAAATGGTTACCAAACATTCGGCCATCATGGATAAATACGATCCTGAGAAAAAAGTGGGGTTAATAGTAGACGAATGGGGTGTATGGACCGACGCTGAACCCGGCAGCAATCCCGGCTTTTTATACCAGCAAAACAGCCTGCGCGATGCCCTTATTGCAGGAACAACACTAAATATATTTAATAATCACTGTGATAGGGTAAGAGGCGCGGCACTGGCGCAAACCGTAAACGTATTGCAATCGCTTATCCTGACCGACAAGGATAAAATGCTGCTAACGCCTACTTATTATATATTCGATATGTATAAGGTACACCAGGATGCAAAATACCTACCCATAAAATTAAACGTGCCAGATTATGAGGTCGACGGCAAAAAAATACCTGCTATAAATGTTTCTGCTTCGCAGGATGCAGCAGGTAAAATACACATCTCTCTTGTTAACCTCGATCTGCATAATAATATCACCATAAGCACCAACTTGAAAGATATACAATGGAAAACGGTGAGCGGACAAATCCTGACCTCGGCAAATATCACCGATATCAATACTTTTCAGCAGCCTGATAAACTGCACCTCGCTAATTTCACCGGGGCAAAGAAGGATGGTGATAATTTAGTGGTGGTGATGCCGGCAAAATCGGTTGTGACGTTGGAATTAGAATAGTTCTTGTATATGAATCCTTTTAGAGACGCGATGCATCGCGTCTCTAAAAGGATTTTCAATAAGCATTTTCTTTTTGTTTTCCTGTTTGCAGTAGTAAAGAAAAAGGTAAATTAGATAAATCATAGTTGAATGAATTGGTTATATATAATGGCAGGAATAGCCTTAGTGATATTCGGGATATG
>DASXMZ010000333.1:0-3045 GCA_036495385.1 Mucilaginibacter sp.
TTAGTGAGATCGCCTTTCCCGTATTTCTTAAAAAGCACCTGCCACGATTTAAAGTGATATGGAGTGTTATCGATCAAGGTACCGTCCATATCGAATATTGCGGCGAACATCGTCGCCTCACCTAAATCCTCTTCAAAGGAGAGGACTTTAGCTTCGCGCTCTCCTGAAGCCCTCTCCCTTGGAGAGGGTGGGGTGAGGCCACTAATAATTTCCAAAACCCATTTTTTCTTTTAAGCCGCCGTTTTTGGCTAAAAATTTACCATACTCAAAAAGATTGTCAATAGGCGACCTTTGGAACAGATCGAAAGTTACGTTAATGCCTTTTTCAATAGCTTCATCGGTTTTCTCAAAACCTGTAGAGTTATCGTTGATCCAAAAATTTAAGACGAAAACAAGCTGTACCCATAGTGCATCTTTGTAACGGTTGCTGAAAAATTTACGCTCTGATAATTCGTTCGACTCCAAACCTTCCTTTATCAGGTCGCTGCAAAAGTTTTCAAAAATTTCTTTAAAATCTGTAAATATTCTTGGGGTCGAAAAGGTCTTGGGCTGTTTTTTTACACAGTATACCACAAAACTGCGGCTGCTTTTGAGCAGTTCAAACAGGCTGTAAAAAAAGGATAATGCTTTTTCCCTGCCGGAATATTGGCCCCACACTTCCTGTGTCTTAATTTCAGTAATTGTTTTTCTTGCAAAATCCGCCCAGACGTTTTGTTCAATTGCGTCAAACGAACCAAAAAAACGATAAAATTCTTCCTCGGTAATTTTATTTTTCTTTGCAAAAATATAGACGGATTTGGGCTGGTGGCCCTCTGTCAACACAAAATCGATGTACGCTTTTTGGATGCTTTCGATAGTAGCCATAATTGTAGTAGATTATTATTCAATATTATAAAAGTATAACATCGCGATAAACAAAATGTCATACTTATCTATAATTAATTAACGGTTGGTTTTGAGGGATATTACAACCAATAGGGATTTGATGGGTTCGTCAATGGAGTTAGGGTTAATAATGTCCCTTGCATTTTACAATCAAGATGTGTTCTGCGGTTACTTTGTATATAAGTCGGTGTTCCTGATCAATTCTGCGGCTCCAATAACCACTCCAATTGCCTTTTAGAGGCTCTGGCTTTCCGATTCCTTTGAATGGGTCGCGATCAATATCCCTAATAAGGGCTTTTATACGTTGAATGATTTGCGGATTACTTTCAAACCAGTCATTGTATTCATTAAAGGCAACGGGAGTAAAGCTGAGATTCTTCAACGGTTGTTTTTGGACGGAGTATAGGACATAAAATCCTCCATGGTAAAAGAAATGAAATCTCCGCCTTTTTCGGCTTCCCCGATAGAACGATCAAGAGCATCAGCATATTCCGGATCGAACTCTTTCAAAGAAATCGTAACATCAATATTGTCTTTGTTACCAATAAACTTCCTGATTTTATCAAGCAAGTTTTCGTTGAGTTCAGAAGGGCTAACTTTAATAATCGTTTCCATTGATGGATTATTTAATATTCAAATATACCAATAAACAAGTATTCATCAAATCTCATTGTCGGTCAGGATTAATTAAACATTTTGAAAATAGACTATCTTTAGATAAAATTGACTCTTCTTATTAATTTAGGAGTTAGCAAAAACTTTTTACTGCCACTATGAAGTATCAGTTAAACGACTTTAATCGGAATGTTCCAGACATAGAGTTATTAGACGACTTGAAAAGAGTCGCCGAAAAACTTGGAACAAGCGAAATTTCCTCTAGAGGCTATGATGGTAATGAAGGAAAATATACATCAGGGACAATAAGTGCGCGATTTGGCGGCTGGAATAATGCTTTAAAGAAGGCTGGTTTAAAATTGACCTTAAAGCATAATCCATCAGAGATGGAGCTATTTAGGAACATTGAAGAAGTATGGATAAACCTCGGCAGACAACCTGTATTTAGAGATTTGAAACGCCCGCTTTCAGAGTTTTCACCTGCACCGTATATAAGTAAGTTCGGGACTTTTAGAAGGGCGCTTGAAGCATTTGTCGATTTTATAAATTACGATAATGTCAATGATCCGGATATTGAAAAAATTGAAGAAAACAGCACAGAATCAACGCAAATAGATGAAATAGTCTATAAACACATAACGAAACGATTTCCAAGTGAAAGATTAAAAGTTCAAGTTTTGATGAGAGATGGAAACACATGTCGACTTTGCGGAGTTACCCTCACTGGCGACAACATACATTTTGACCATATTCTGCCCTGGTCAAAGGGCGGCGAAACGGTATTAGAAAATCTACAGATACTTTGTGCAATTCAGAATCTGGCTAAAGGGAATCTATATGATATAAAGTAAATGCGTTTATATTGAACATAAGCAAACAATAAGCAATTACCATCCAGAATTTGGGAGAGGTTTATTTTATAAGACGGGCATCAACATCTAAAGGTTCGATAGATAGCTCTTTGATCATATCGTGGTATCCGGGGAACAATGGATTTAAAAGAAAATTGAATTCTGTGGGATTAACGGCCGACCGGACCTTAATTGCCAAAAATTTCTTTGCCAGCATCCATCCGTCGCCGAATGTTTTGTTTTCGAGGTTTTCATGCAATTGCCAGGAAACGGGATATTCAGAATCCTTCAGTTCATAAATTAAATCATCAATTGACGAATCACTATTTATTTCAATTGCAGCGATGTACAAATTTGGAGGGAGATCGGACTCATCAAAATGGACCAGGTTTTCGAGATATGCCAGGGAACTATTCATACTTGTGTAAAGCATATAAGTGCCTTTGTTGTTCCATCTTCCCCCATTCCTAAAAGCGCCCATACCTGATAGGTCTTGTGCCCGGGATTGTGATTTGGCAATTCTGTAAACAACCATTGCTTTTAGGAGTATACGCCTTCTTCAATTCTCCCTAAGATATCGTTTACCATATTTAACCCTGTTGGGAGATAAAACAAATCAATGGGCTTCATGTTATTTAATGCCCTGTTTGGGGTGTTTACCCAATTTTTTACTCTTTCCTCTGTTTCAAAAACC
>DASXMZ010000334.1:0-4753 GCA_036495385.1 Mucilaginibacter sp.
GACCAACGTTTTCTAATTGATCCCACTTGCGGAAAGGAGTTAAAACATACACGCGAACGCCCGAAGTATCACTTTCCACCGGTTTAAATACGCCTATGTTTTTTACACCCATCCTGTGCATAGCCGGCAAATATGCTTTCTCCAAGTATTGATCGAGCCGGTCTTCCTGGGCTTTTGTTTTAAGGTGATATATTTTTAGCTGATAGTAATAGCTGTCAGCAGCTCTTGCATTTGTCCTCGTACAAACTAAAATCAGAAAAAGACTTAACGAATAGAATAAAAGGTTTTTGCAGGTTGATCCCATAACTTAACAATTAAATTTAAAGGTGAAATTACCTTTTTCCGGCAATATTTAATTGTAACTTATTAGTTAACGAACAATAGCCATTTCAAAATCCTGGAAAGTAACAATAAAAGACTGCGTTAGATCGCGATCATTGTATTAGCTGAATAGAATGCGGTGAATTAAGCATTAATTTCATTTATATGCTTACCCCACTTTTCCAGCACGTTCATAATATCAGCCAGTTTCATTGGCTTGCTCAAATAATCATCCATCCCGGCTTTCAGACATGCGTCCCTGTCCTCGGGCATTGCATTCGCAGTCATTGCAACTATTATCGGTTGGTATTCCATATGCTCGCGGATAAAACGGGTTGCTTCTAATCCGTCAATTCCGGGCATTTGTATATCCATAAAAATCATTTCGTATTTCTTACTTACGATCGCATTTAAAGCCTCATGGCCGTTTACAACAATATCGGGAGCATAACCCATTTTAACGAATATATGAACAGCGAGCTTTTGATTGATCAAGTTATCCTCAGCTATCAGAATGCTCATTGGATATTGCTGCCCGAACTCCTCTGAAAATTGCGATTTGGCCGGTTCATTTTCTTTTATCCCGTTGCCCTGCTCTTTTAATTGCTCTACTATATTTTTATATAAAACCTGGTGCCTGGCTGGTTTGGTTAATATTGCATTAAACAGATGAGCTTCACTCCTGCTCTGCTCGTTACCCATGGAGCTTAATAGAATTACCGGTAAATCCGGATGATTTTTTCTTATTTTTTTTACTAACTGTACGCCGTCCATCACCGGCATGTTCATATCTGAAATAATAAGATCGACCTTCTGTTTTGAAGAAAGTATTTCTAATGCGCGCGGACCTGAATCCACTACAATAGGTACAAACTCCCATTGCCTAAGCTGGCTTTCCAATATTTCCCTGTTGGTTTCGTTATCGTCAGCTACCAGGATATGTTTGTTTTTTAGCCCTTTGGTATTTAAATGAACATAATTACGCCTTGTTTTAAGACCTGTTTTTGATTTTATCGTAAAGGAAAAAGTTGTTCCCTTACCCACTTCGCTCACTACGCCTATTTCGCCCCCCATTAATTTAACCAGCTTTTCGCTTATCACCAAACCAAGCCCAGTACCGCCATATTTACGGGTTGTGCTGGAGTCAATCTGTGAAAACGCCTTAAATAATTTATCCAATTTATCGGCAGGAATACCTATGCCCGAATCCCGGACACTGAATTTTAGTACCAGGCCATCATTTTTTTGTTCTGCTACCTTCACGCTAACAAATACTTCGCCACTATTTGTAAATTTCATGGCATTGCTAACCAGGTTAATCAAAATTTGACGTAACCTTAAAGTATCACCAATTATTTGCGATGGCACATCGTAGTCTATCTGGTAAACAAGGTCTACTTGTGATGCCTTTATGGCAAAAATATCCAACACACCTTCCACACAATCCCGTAAATCGAAGTCCTCCTGTTCCAGTTCCATGCTTCCCGATTCAATTTTGGAAAAATCGAGCACATCATTTATCACTGTCAGTAATGCGTCGGCGCTGATTTTAATGGTTTCGGCATATTCAAGCTGTTCTTCGGTAAGGGAGGTACTTGTTAACAAAGCTGCCATACCGATAACACCATTCATAGGAGTACGTATTTCATGGCTCATCATAGCCAGGAAAATACTTTTTGCTTTGTTTGCCTTCTCTGCCTCTTCACGAGCCTGCTCTGCAGCGCAGCGTGATTCGCGTTCATCTATAGTTAGTTTTGCCAGGCTCTCGGTGCGTTCGTTTACCTGTTGCTCAAGTATCAATTTTTGTGATTCAATACTAGCCATGCGGTATCTGAAAAGTGCATAGATGCTACCGATGACAAATAATATGCATAACAAATCAAACCACCAGGTTAACCAAAATGGCGGTATGATTGTAATTTGAAGTTTTGTTTCAACCGGCGACCATAGACCAGCGCTATTCTGATATTTTATTTTAAACGTATACTTTCCGGGTGGGATATTTGTGTAGGAAGCGGTGTTTCTGGTTCCAACGTAATTCCAGTCCTTATCAAAATTCTCTAAAATATAAGCATAGTTCTTTTTATTAGCCGATGTATAATCGAGCGCTGCATATTCAAGGGAAAATACTGATTGTTTATAGGATAAGGTAATCGATTTAGTTTCAGATATATCCTGTTTCAATGGAGAGGGATCATCACTATTTTTTGCTGCCTCCAGCGTTTTATTAAATATTTGAAATGTAGTTATAACAAGTGGCGAAAAACCTGCAGGTTTCAATACCTTGTCTGGATTAAAAGCATTAAAACCATCTACCCCGCCGAAGTATAAAATACCATTTTGGGCTTTTAAAGCGGAGTGAACTTTATACTCATCTCCCTGAAGACCGTCTTCGGTGGTAAAGTTTTTAAAAGTATTCGTCGCGGGATCATATTCAGATAACCCGTTATTACTACTGATCCATAATTTGTTATTGTCGTCCTCTCTAACCGCATTGATGATGTCGCTGGGCAATCCATCCTTCTTTGTGAAATTTGTAAAATGTTTGGTAAGAGGATTAAAAATATTCAATCCGGCACTGGTACTTAGCCATAAGTTGCCTTTGTGATCTTCAAAAATATCAGTAACTGTATTACCGCTTATGCTGTTCCTGTTTTTATCGTGCTGATAGCGGATAAATTTATCTGTTTTACGGTCTAAAAGGTCTAGTCCACCTCCAGATGTACCTATCCATAAATTTCCCTTTTTATCTTCTAAAATGGAAAATACCATATCGCCGCTTAAACTGTTCTTGTCATTAGCATCAAAATTATAATGCTTGCAGGTATTTGTTTTTTTATCGTATTCGTTTAAGCCGTTAAAAAACGAACTTATCCATACTTTTTTATCCCTGGTAAAGGCAATCGCATAAATATTATTACCTGAGATACTCTTCGGATTTGCAGGATCGTGTTTAAGATAGCTGTAACGATGCGTTTTAGCATTCAATATACTAATGCCGTCGGCCCATGTTCCAAACCAAAGATCACCTTCCTCATCCTGGTTAACCACCAGGACATAATTACCCCCAATGCAGTTTTTATTTAACTGATCGTGCTTAAAAGTGGTAAAGCTGCCATTTTTGGGATTGAATTTATCTACGCCGCCGCCATCTGTACCTACCCAAATATTATTGTCTTTGTCTTCAAAAAGGTCCAGAACAAAATTATTGGATAAACTATTAGGCCTTGAGTTATGTGTAAAATGACTAAAACTTTTAGTGCTTCTTTTAAAAAGATTAATTCCGCCGCTAAAAGCTCCCAACCACATATTTCCTACCCTATCCCGGCAGATTGAATAAATTGAGTTGCCATTGATGCTGTTATTGTCAACTTCATCGTGGCTATAGTTGTAAAATATATTTGTTCCTTTCTTTAGGATGCTGACGCCACCGTTTTCGGTACCCACCCACAAGTTCCCCTCTTCATCTTCGTTAAGGCAGTATACATTATTTGCGCCGAGGCTATTTAAATTTTTTTCGTCATGCTTGTAATGAGTAAAAGTACTTGTGCGTTTATTTAGTAAATCTAAACCATCAGATTGTGTCCCAACCCAGATATTGTGAGATTTGTCTTCAAAAATGCAGGAAATGGCGTTCGAGGCAATTGTTTTGTTATCCTTTTCGTTATGCCCAAACCGGGTAAACGTGTTCGTTTTCCTGTTTAACATGTTTACACCCCCGCCGAGTGTTCCCACCCATATATCATGGTTTGAGTCTTCAAATATGGTACGCACATTATTGCCAATACTATTTGCGTCGTTATCTGAATACACATAGTGGCGAAAACTTTTCGTTTTGGTGTTAAAAAAATCCAATCCTCCCCTTTCCGTTCCAATCCATAAATTGTCATCAACATCTACAATAATTTTGTTAATGCTATTACTCGAAACGGTGTTTAGATTATTATTATCGTGCTTGTATCTCGTAACCTGATTATGACTTACATCGTATTTATTTAAACCACCGCCTTCTGTCGCCAGCCAGATGTCGCCTTCCTTATCCTCTGCAATATCCTGTACATAGTTACCGCTGAGCGAATTGTTATTTTTAGGATTATTGCGATAAATAGTGAATTTGTAGCCGTCGTATTTATTTAATCCATCTCTTGTCCCTACCCAAATAAATCCGTTACGGTCTTGTTTAATACAATTGACATTTAATTGGGATAAACCTTCAGCTGTGCCAATATGTTCAAATTTGAGGCTTTGATTTTGAGAAAACGCATTAACAGCAATCAAAAGAAAAGTGCTTAATATTAGATATTTATAAATATTCACTATGTAGAATTGTTGTTAAACAAGCTGTACTTAAATGTTCGGAAGTGCCTCTGCAGCTTGGTAAGTTTATATCATGAACTTATACGGAAAGTTTCGATATTAGTTTAACAGCGTT
>DASXMZ010000335.1:0-5329 GCA_036495385.1 Mucilaginibacter sp.
CAGCTTTGCAGGATCGCTAAAGCGTCCGGGATCGAATTTATAATCTGTACGCCAGTCGATGGTAAACCAGCCGGTATCATAATGGATCACGTCTGCCGGTACTTTATTTTCACGCAATGCAGCCGCAACTTCCCGGCCTTCTTTTTCAGATGTATACGTGATGCGGCTCATCCATAATCCAAATGACCACAACGGCGGCATCCCGGGTTTACCTGTTAAATTGGTGTATTCATTTAATATATCCTTCGGCTCGCCTAAAAAGACGAACAGGTCGGCCTCGTCGTCGCCAATCATCATGGAGTTTACGCCGCTGAAGTATTTGCCGAAATCGCAGGTAATAGGAGTGGAGGTGTGCATAAATACCCCATAGCCCCGGCTGCTCATATAGAATGGAATAGGCTTGTACATCGTCTCGTTTTGAACGCCGTTGGCGTCGTCGGCCCATAAAACAACTTTTGATCCTCGTTTATTGAACTGTGTAAATGATTCGCCGCAGCCAAATATTTTTTCGCCCGGCGATAAGGAAAACGATGCACACATGCTACGCGAATAATCAGCAGCACGCCTTACAAAAGAGAAAGGCATTACCGGTGTGAAAGTAGAGTCGACATTGTCGGTGTGATGTATGGTTTTCGTTAGTAGTTTGCCACTTGCATCGCGAATTTCCACGTGCCATGGATGTATTAAAACGGTTACCGAACCAAATTCGCTGGTATACCGATAACCGCCGTCAACTTTGCTATATTTCCATGATTTTGTATCGACGGGAGCCTTGCCGCCAACCAGCATCAAAGATTCCTGATCGGGGTTTACCTGGAAGCCTGAGCTAGCCTTGATCCTTACAGTTCGTGGCGAAACGAACTGCAGCGAAAAAGCCAGCTCCGGAGATGCAGCGTATTCGGTTGTTGGAAACTCATTTGACGGAACGGGCTTTAATATGCCTAGCATATTGTTAAAAGCAAGGCGACTAAAATATTGGTAACGTTTGTAAGTAATTGTACCCGATGCCGTTGCCGGATCGAACTTCGAAAGACTATCGGCCAGGTAATAGGTATTGCTGAAATCCCTGAAGTCGTTACTGATATCGATAGGGACGTTGAGCAGTTTCATATCCTGTAACTGGGCAAATGTTTTATTGGCTACTGTCATCAATACAGTAATAAATAAAAGCAGTAAGTACTTTTTGAGTGAGGTTGTTTGAGGCATTATTTTGAACGGATTAGTATTGGTTGTACTGCTAAAATTAATGTTCTTTTTTGAATGTGACAGATCAATTTTCAAAAGGTTATAATAGTGTTATGTTTTGTTAATTAAATGCCGGACTTATTTTCATCAAGCCGTTATCAAGAATATATTTGAACAAATAATTGAAAGGATATGAGCTTAACACTTCACATTGTTTTAGAAAAACCGCCAGCTGATATAGACTTCGGCCTGCAGAAAGGTTCGGGCAACAATTACGAAACCGTGCAAATACAATACTCCAAAGCAGAGGATTTGCGTTTTGTTTTAACTGCTGAAGTTAAGGGAGACCGACAAAAAGATCAATCGCCAGACTTTAAGGGACCATTTGTGCAAGGCGCAGCGATGGATAGGTTTATTTATATCGATATCGGTACATATGCCGGCGAAACTGATTCTCTTTTTGGCAGAAGACTTAAAATACCTTTGATAGGCATTAGCTGGGAAATGGTTGATCAGTTAACCAAAGATTCAAAAGCGATGTTGCAAACGCACGTTCCGGGAACAGGAAAAGATGGAACACCTAATTGTGCTACGGTTAAGCCGTTTGGCGGGTGGAAGGTTGTAATGTTGGAAAGTTGAAAAGTTGTAATGTTTATTTATTTCGCCTTTCTCGACTTTCGGAATCCTTTCCAGGGAAATCGCTTTTAGAAATTTGTCGCCAATTTTTGGCTAAAGCCTTTTTTGTATGTTATTTTTTCCGCCCCATAAATGGGACGGCAATGAATTTGGACATTCAAGTTTTTTCATTCATTGCCGTTTGGCTTTAGCCAACGGCGAAATTGGAATGAATAAGATGGCTTTAGCCTCAGATTATACACTTTGCATTTTAAAAGCGATTTCCCTGGGCTCTTTCCCCACTTTTCCAACTTTCACACTAATTACCTATCTTCGCCCCCCGAAATCCTGTTGTAAAAGAAATGAAATTATTAGAAGGAAAAATTGCGCTGATTACCGGCGCATCAAAGGGCATTGGCCGCAAAATAGCTGAAAAATTTGCTGAGCATGGCGCAGCTGTGGCTTTCACTTATTTATCATCTGTTGAAAAGGGCTTAGCCTTAGAACAGGAATTACAAAAATTCGGCACGAAAGTAAAAGGGTATCGCTCCGATGCCTCAAAATTTGATGAAGCCGAAAAACTGATCAATGACATAGTAGCCGATTTCGGCACCTTGCATATCGTGGTAAACAACGCCGGTATTACCAAAGATGCCTTATTGATGCGCATGACCGAAGATCATTGGGATGAAGTGCTGGATGTAAACCTCAAATCTATATTCAACGTTACCAAAGCGGCATCAAAAATTATGATGAAAAACCGCAACGGGGTATTTATCAATATGAGTTCGGTGGTGGGTGTGCAGGGAAATGCCGGTCAGGCTAATTATGCAGCTTCAAAGGCGGGTATAATTGGTTTCTCAAAATCAATAGCAAAAGAATTAGGCTCGCGTAATATCCGCGTTAACGTTGTAGCGCCAGGCTTTATAAAAACAGAAATGACCGAAGTGCTTGACCCGAAAGTTGTTGAAGGCTGGGCGGCGGCTATTCCGCTTAAACGTGGCGGAGAAACTGAAGACGTGGCAAATGCCTGTGTGTTCCTGGCATCGGATATGGCATCATACATTAGCGGGCAGGTGATACCTGTTGACGGAGGAATGCTTTAGGCGATTTCGGAATTCGGATTTTCGATTTCGGATTTTTTTGTTTGAGTCTGGATTGGTTGAATTACCGGAACTTTCACCTTGTCAATTTTTCATATGCAGGTAGGATTCGACAATATTAGTGAGCACATAATTTCGATTGATGATTTTTCGTTGAAATGGCGTTTTACAGATGAGAATTATGATAAGCTTCCTGATATTCATTTAGAACAATTGAAGCCATTAGATAAAGAAGCGTCACTATTTTTATGGAACTATATATCTAAAGCTGGCCTTTATGATGATGTGCCTTTTAAAAAAAATCTCTTTAGAACTATAGATCATCTGCCAAATGTTTTGGATAACGAAAAAGATACGAAAAAGTGGCTGTACAAAAGTGGTCCAGCTCCGGAAGAGCGAATATTTTTATCTTACCAAAGAGATATGGCAATGATCGTTCCATGGAAGTTGTTAGTCGAATATTTTGATAGTTTTTATTATCCGGTTTCGGATGATTTAACCGTCTTTGATCAAAGTTTAAATTGGGCACTGCTCTTTTTTCATGAAGATGAAATTTATTTTGGCGCGAATGAGAAATTTTCTAATTACGTCCAGCAATAAAACTTTTACCAATCATCTCACAATATTTTTGCATTTTGCAAGTAATCGTAATGCGTATATCTTAGTACGCGGGATATATGCAATTTCTATTTTCAATTACATGGGGATCAGTTTCTGGATGGTGGGTGCCTGCCTGTTTGGCGTTGGGCATTCTATATGCATGGTTGCTGTACCGGTTGCCGCTTAATCTTGAAAAAAAATTCCGTTATTTATTATTTGCCTTTCGCGCGATAGTTGTGTCAATCATCGCACTTATTTTGCTTTCTCCACTGGTTAAGTCGGTTAGTTATAACCAGCAAAAGCCGCTGGTTTTGGTTTTGCAGGATAATTCTGAATCTATAGATATGTTTAAAAAAGTCTCTCCGCCAGGTGGTGGAGGAGATTTAGAGGGGGCTTTAGATGGCTTATCTAACCTCAAAAAGGAATTAGGAAATGATTACGACGTACAGGAATTTCATTTCAACAAGGACTTAACTAATGGATTAACAAAAACCTTCAACGGTAAACAGACTGATATTTCAAATGCGTTGCATCAGTTAAATGAGCGTTTCGTTAACCAGAACATTGGCGCCGTTGTTTTGGCTACCGATGGCTTATACAACCAGGGCAACGACCCGCAATATGAGGCGAAGAACTTTAAAAACAGTATTTATACCATAGCTTTGGGTGATACAGTAGCAAAACGCGATCTGCTTATTGGTAACATCAATTACAATAAAACAGCCTTTTTAGGAAATGATTTTATCATTGAAGTTTTAGCTGAAGCCTATCAAAGTAAAGGTGAAAACATACGCTTAAGTATTTCGGAAGACGGCAAACAGGTCGCTGAACAGAATATCCCGGTTAGTTCAAATGCCTTTCAGAAGGTTGTTCCCATTAAGCTTAACGCCGATAGAAAAGGCTTGAGGAAATTTAATATCAACATAGCCCCTGTTAAAAACGAAATATCCATCCAGAACAACAATGAGACAATTTATGTAGATGTGCTGGATGCCAAAGAAAAAGTATTGCTCTTATACGATAGTCCGCATCCTGATATTACTGTGATCAGGCAATCGATAGAAAGTAATAAAAATTATGAGGTAAAGGCAAGTTTACTGTCTGACCTTACTTCGGTAAAGCCTGGCGATTACAGCCTGATTATACTTTACCAGCTTTCGACGGACGATAACGAAACGGTTAAAAGTCTGGTAAATAGCAAAGTGCCTATATGGTTTATGGCAGGAGCACAGACAGATATCAGAGATTTTGACAAAGATCAAAAGTTAACCAATATCACCATTGGCAAATCTGAGATGCAGGAAGTGTTTGCCCAGCCAACTACCGATTTCACAGACTTTGTTTTATCCGACTCTTCAAGGAAAAAGCTGACCGCTTTTCCGCCTTTGCTAGCTCCATATGGAAGTTATAGTTCAACCGAAGCAGCCGGAACCTTACTAAAACAGCGTATAGGAACGGTTGAAACAACTTACCCCTTGTTATCTTTTGGTGAGGATGGAGGCCGCAGGATTGGAGTACTTACCGGCGAAGGCTTGTGGCGCTGGCAACTGGCAGAGTTTCAAACCTATGGTAATCACCATGCCTTGGAGGAATTGTTTAGCCAGTCGGTGCAGTACCTCACGGCCAATGCCAACAAACAGCGGTTTACAGTTTACCCGGCGAAAAATGTTTTTGATGAAGGCGAAAACGTAATCTTGAACGCAGACTTATACAATGACGCTCTTGAATTGATCAATACACCTGATGTAAATATAGATCTGAAAAGCGAAACAGGAAAAAACTATAGTTTCCTTTTCACCCGTAACGGTCAGAGTTATCAGCTTGAT
>DASXMZ010000336.1:0-13737 GCA_036495385.1 Mucilaginibacter sp.
CTTAAATTTCTGACTTCCGGCTTCCGACCACCTACCCCCGAATGCAAACTTCCAACTTCCAGCATCTCACTTTTCCTCTCTGGTGGAACGAGAATCAAACAATCAACATTTAGCTGTTCCGTACTGAAACAGGCTGCGGCACCAACTTCCTGCAATATTACTTCTACTCTTTCAGCCGGGATTTCACGGTCTACCGGGACATAGGTTGCGCCGGATTTAACGATGCCTAATATAATGGCATGCAACTCTAAACCACGCTGCCACCAAACACCCACATAGCTTTGCCGTCCGATACCATTTTTTGCAAGGTATACGGCTATCGCGTCACTCCAATGATCCAGTTCGGTATATGTTACGGCTTTATCGTGAAAAATGAGGGCAGTTTTATCTGCATATTTCCGTGCTGACGCCCTAAATAATTCGGGCAATGTTTCCTCTCTAACCAATTCCGGCCGGTTGGCGCCAAGCACAATACTTAATTCATTCATAAATAATTTATCCAGCTATCGACCTGGGGTTTCAAAATAGCTACCGCTATTACGCCCAATTATAACTATTTGTTGTAATTGTTAGAACAAATTTTTGCCGAATGGTTTAATTGGTTAATGTGTAGATATGCAAATGTGCGGATATGCAGATAAATACCGAAGAAAATTGAAGCTTAATAACTTATGTATTTCTAGTCAATTCGCATATTGGCACATTTGCATATCTGTTTTCCCAATCAACTAATAAATTTTAAATTGTTAGAATTGTAAAATGAAGCCAAACCATTCACCTGGTCAGCTGTTCACCTCCGAAGGGGTCCTTTGGACTATTCAATCATTTCAATGAAGAAGCTGTTATTTGTTTTTTGCCTGATTATTTTCCCTGCGGGTTTTGTATTTGCCGATGCTATTGCCATCAACCACTTTATTATTAAAGAAAACCCTTTCGCTAAAGACGAAGTAGCCATTGTGGCGACAGACTCGCTTGATAATATATTGGAAAACGTGACCGGCGTTTTTAATTTTACCCTTAACGGATTCCAGGACACGCTGCAGTTTAACAAAGGAATCGCCTTTTACCGGCATAAAATTGAACATTCCACCTTTTTATATGCCAAACACCAAAACGACTATGGCATACACGCTATTTTATATTACATATATAGGAATAACGACAAACTAAATGTATGGCACATTAGCTGGGTGCTGCTGTTAGCCATACCCTGCGGACTGTTGTTGCTGGCTTATATGTTTAAGAGGTTTATAATTATCGCTATTATTATATTCGTGATATTTATGTATTTCAACTACCATAACGGCTTGAACATACCAACGTTTTTCGAAAGCATTTTAAATGGACTCAAGAGTATGTTTAAGGGCTGATGTTTTAAGTCTATTTCCAAACTACCGTTTATAAGAATCAATATCGCAGTTTATAGCAGTTGAAACTACGTTAGCCTATTTTTGTCCGGTTAAGAATAACGCTCCCTTAGCGCCAATCCAACTTCACATATATTTGCCCAAAAACCAGTTGACAATTTTTCTTGTTTTGATTAACTACATATTGTAAAAATTAAATTAATTTAATCTAAACAAAATAAAAACTCTTTCGTATAAATGCCTAAATAGTTTTAAGATAATAGCCCAAACTTAACCGCTATAACTATAACTATTTTTATTATTAGTTAACTTAAAATAAGTGCAATGGATACCGAATCATTTTATTCAGCTGTAAAAACACACGTAAACTCAAAAAGGTGCGAAAAACATCACATGTCGCCCTATATCACTTTCATTAATGGCAAAATTAAATTAATATGCTGCTGTGCCGACTTTAAATTGTCGTGCTACAACGAAATAAATTTAGTATTAACTGGTTATCAGGCTCTCCGGGCTTAGTTTTTCTCATCCGCGAAGATCTTTCGCCTTTCAGAATTTGTCCATTGGCTATTTGCTATCGTCGATGTTGCCTCCAATCACCTGGATTCGCTTATTTAGCTGGATTTATCATCATCTTCAATATATTGCCCCTGTGGTTTTCCAAGCACCGCCAAACATTGATCTCATTTCAGTTGTGTTGCTCTGAGTGTCAGCTTAGTGTAAATCAATTTCGGGGTTAAACAATTATATTTTTGCGCCAGTTGAGCGGTTTCAGGCCCATAAAAGTTAAAAATATAACATTTTACGATCTTCAAATGTCCAGAATTCAAGTGTAACGTTAAAAAAGTATCACTTTATTTGCTAATGTTAATTAATAAATTTTATATTTGGTTTACACTTAAAATACTTGCTAAGTACCCCAATAATACATTGTTTAAATAATGTGTTTTTAATTCAAGATTCACGTATTTATACGTATGCGTTTCTTTAAATTGCGTAAATCTCCTATTTTGCCGCAGCCTTGTTTTAAATAGTTTTGCCGTAAACAAAATCTAAAACATTGCCATGAAAAAATTAGCATTCATCCTGTCGATTGATTTCATATATGCTGGTATTATCCTTTTTCTTGTATTTCATCCAACGAAGCAATCAACAAAACAGGCAGGTGGTACGTTGCATGGTTACGTTTACGCGGAGTGGAGCAGCAATAAAAAAACAGAACAGGTATTTTTACCCGGCGTACTAATAACGGTGAAGGATGCCAGCGGGAATACCGCCGACATAACAAAATCAGGGTCTGATGGAAGTTATGCCACAAAGCAGTTAAAATTTGGCGATTATAAAATATACCTGTCCAAAATCGGGTTCCCTGGTTCATCGCATGAGGCATTTGTAGGCTTAGGTTCAAACGAACCGGACTCTCTAAAATTGAACGTAAATAACGAAAATTATAGGCCGGGAGACGTCAGATTAAGAGACGGCAGTGCAGATTACTAATTAAGGACAGCCCCGCAACCGCATTTAAATATTGCAGGATAAATTTTGCAGGTACATCCAACCGTATGAAGATATCGTAAAAATCTACTCAAACTTTCCGACTCTGGTCTCCAGCTTCTGACCCTCCTACTCCGGTCTTTCCGATTTTTTTCAACTCCCAAATAAAACTCATTTCTTTACATCTGGTTAACAATTCATTGAGTATCTTTGCCGGTCTTTAAAGCAAGAAAGATTAACTCCTCCTTTATCCATCTAAAGGTTCAAAAGATATTATTGCTACAGGATGTTCAGCATCAATTATTACTTATCCCCTGATCGGCAATATTGAGAAGCTTAAATTAATATATTATTTATTCCCCCTGTATTAATCCAGCGTGTTTAATGGATTATTATGGGATTGATTATTCATTAAAATGAGACAACTTAAAATAACCCAATCCATCACCAACCGCGAATCGCAATCTCTTGAAAAATATTTGCATGAAATCGGTAAGGTTGACTTGATTACCGCTCAGGAAGAAGTAATACTGGCTCAAAAAATACGCGAGGGCGATCAGGCAGCTTTGGAACGCTTAACTAAAACCAACCTTCGTTTTGTGGTATCTGTTGCTAAACAATATCAAAGTCAGGGCTTGACTTTAGGCGATCTTATAAATGAGGGCAACCTGGGTCTGATAAAAGCAGCTAAACGTTTTGACGAAACCAAGGGTTTTAAATTTATTTCGTACGCTGTATGGTGGATACGCCAATCTATACTTGCTGCTGTTGCCGAGCAAAGCAGAATTGTTCGTCTGCCTTTAAATCAGATTGGTTCACTGAGCAAACTGCATAAATCCGCATCCGATTTGGAACAACAACTGGAACGCCAGCCAACGCCCGAAGAACTTGCTGATGAATTAGGAATTTCTGTTGAAAAGGTAGCTGACTCATTGTCAAACTCTGGCCGCCAGATATCTGTTGACGCTCCATTTATCGCCGGCGAAGAAAACACATTACTGGATGTATTGCAAAGTACGGATGCAAGTACCGATAGCGATCTGATGGCCGATTCACTTTCGCAAGAAATTAAACGTTCGCTGGGCATACTTGCC
Organism: Mucilaginibacter sp.; assembly: GCA_036495385.1. Lineage (GTDB taxonomy): Bacteria > Bacteroidota > Bacteroidia > Sphingobacteriales > Sphingobacteriaceae > Mucilaginibacter. The sequence goes on from DASXMZ010000336.1 coordinate 3,956, forward strand.
GAACGTGACAGGGAAGTTTTAGTGTTATTTTTCGGCCTTGCAGGTACAACCGCACATTCGCTCGAAGAAATAGGTGAGAAATTTAACCTGACGCGTGAACGTGTGCGCCAGATAAAAGATAAAGCCCTTATGCGCCTGAGGAATAATTCGAAGGCAAATTTACTGCAGTCGTATTTGTAGTACCGCCAAAAAATATATACCCTAATTGATTAATATGAATGCCTGTATGGTTTAAAAACTATACGGGTATCTTCATTTATTTACAATCCTCCCCAGGAGAATTCTGACTTCCGACTTCTGACTTCTCACCGCCGTGTCGTTTAAATTTAATAGTTTTGGTTGCCAATTACTTATAAATGAAATTACTATTTTTTTGCCCGCGCTGGGGCCAGGAACAAGTTGAATGGGATGTGTTTTTACAAAATGTAAAGCAGGCAGGATATAACGGCGTGGAGGCCAGCCTGCCCTTTGATGAAAAGGAGAAGGCACTTATACTTAATGGCCTGCAAAAACATGGCCTTCGGTTCATCGCACAGCATTGGGAAACGGTGGAAAAAGACTTTGAGACGCATTGCCGGCAATACGAAGAAAGGTTAATGAACCTGGCATCGGCGAAACCTTTATTTATTAATACGCAAACCGGGAAAGACTATTATAATTTTGAGCAAAACAAGCATCTTATTGACATCGCAAGGAGAGTTTCGCAAAAAACAGATGTGAAGATTGTTCATGAAACCCACAGGGGCAAATTTAGCTTTGCAGCACATATAATGCAGAAGTACCTTACTAAAATCGGTGACTTGCGCATAACGCTCGATATATCGCATTGGTGCAATACCGCCGAAAGCTTTTTGCACGATCAGCGGGAAGCTGTAGAAATAGCTATTAGCCGTACAGACCATATCCATTCGCGGGTTGGTTACCCTGAAGGCCCGCAAATAACTGACCCGCGTGCACCTGAATGGAAAGAGGCGCTCAATTTTCATCTTAAATGCTGGGACAAGGTTGTCGAAACAAAACAACTTGAAAACGCTGCTTTGCTGACTGTAACCTCTGAATTCGGTGCTCCGCCTTATTTGCCATTATTGCCCTATACCAGACAGCCCGTTGTAAGCCAATGGGATGTAAACCTGTTTATGATGGATTTGCTAAGGAAGCGCTATAGTGAACTTTAGCCGTGTTACCCTTAAAACGGCATCCCAATGCCAAAATTTAACTGCATAAAGTTATAGTTGTCGCCACTATTAGCTGCCTTGTAAGCGGTTTTAAAGGAACCCGCATGGAAAAGTTCATCAAAATGATTAATTAGCACCCATTGGTCTGATCCGTTAAATTGCGGGTCTTTAAATTTAAAAGCAGCGTCCAGGCGGAATACGAAAAACGACACATCGAATCTTAAGCCTGTACCAATATCCATCGCCGACGATTGCAAAATATTATTAAACCTGAATTCAACATTGGGCTGGTGGGGCTGTTGGTGCAGTCGCCAAACATTTCCGGCATCGATAAATACTGCGCCTTTTAATTTGGAACCAAAAAAGTCGTCGGCAAGCTTATACCGGTACTCCAGATTCGACATTACCTTTACCTCGCCCCATTGATCCAGGTATTTTAAGCGCGTTCTGAGTGTGTCGGCCGCGCCTGTGGTCTTTGATATTGCGGTATCGGAATAATAAGTTGCACGGTTAAATTGTCCTGGCCCAAGAGTACGCGGTAACCAGGCCCGCATGTCATTAGCGCCGCCGGCATAAAAATTCTTTTCAAATATTAAAAGTGTGCTGTTAGCATAAGGAACCCCAAGCCCGGGATTCAAACGGAATATCAACTGCCGTTCGCCGCCAAAACTGTGATAAAAACGGAGATCAATTTCGGCTTTAGCATATTGGGCAAACGCCCACCCCCCCAGGGTATATTCCCCAAGCGAATTTTTTGGTGTATTTAACAAGCTGCTTAGCAGGTACAATGTGTTACCTGCTACATCAATTGTACCGCGAAAATACATGAAGTTTGCGTAGGAATTTAGTCGGTTTGTATTGTACTGATAGGTATACTGACTTCCGCCGGTAAATATAGTACGCCCAATTAAAAAGCTGTACGAGTAAAGGTTTGCATCTTTTAACTTTTGTTGGGCGACGGGATTTATATCACCTCTTGAAAACTCAAAATTAATTGGCGTTATCGCATGGAATTTATTGGCAGTCTCAGCAAAATCATAGGTAATCGAATTAAGAAAACTTGTACGTTGCACCAGGCTCAACTGATAAAACAACTGGTAGTTTGTTGAAAACGTAGTATGCGGAACTCCATATTTTCCCAAAATCGGGATATGGAAAGGCGAAATTATGCGGGGATAAACAAGGTTGGCACCGATTCTGAAATCCTGATTTTCAACTCCGTTGGGATTGGCCTGATTGCTGTTATTGTCAAATAACACGCTCCAGTTAAGTTTGATCTGCAATATTGCAGCCCTCTTAAACAGATTACGGTCGGTAAAAGTATTGCCAAAATTGTAACCATATTGCCCCGCGTTGATAAGGAACTCCCCTTCTATCCTATCCGACATCTGCTTTAAGGGAATGATGTCGATTTTAGAATCTAAACGGTTCGTACTATCCGGCAGCTTTTGATAAGTAGGATTGGGAACATTCCTGAATACGTTTAATGCGGATAAGCGCGATGTTGTTAAACTTTGTTTATCGATATCATATAACTGCCCTTTTTTTTGAAAAACATAGTCAGTAACTGTTTTCGGCAAAAATTTGTGCGAAAAGTCAACATATCTGAACTGTGAATCTACCTGGATCGTGTCGGCCTTGCCGGGGGTACGGCCGGCGCTATTAGCGATGGTGATAAGTGTATTGTTAATTTTATAGATCGGGTGCGACGCTCGTCCGATGGGATTGTCGATGATCATCTTTAAATCCACAACACTGCTTCGGAAAGTGGAATCGTACGTGAAATTTATATATTGACGATAAAAATCAAAATATCCGTTTCGTTTCATAATCAGGTAAAACTCATCTCTGTCATAAGCAAGGCTATCTGTATCAAAACGGCCGCCCGGCTGTACATGCGAAAAGCGGGGCCGATTTATCCGGTAAAGGTCACGCACTTTTTTATCAGCAATACTGTCTTCAATCTTTCTAATCCTGAATAGTGGCCCTTCGGCAGCGATAAATATCAGTTCAGCTCTTTTCTTCGCTATTTTTATCGAATCAGTAACTTTGGCCTTTAAATAACCTTTATTTTGTAAAAACCGCTCTATTTGTATCCTCGAAAACTCCACGAGCCCACTATCTAAAATTGCAGGAGGTTCGCCTATTTCCTTTTTGCCATTTTTACTGAACATGTAATAAAATTGCAGGTTTATCGTATTATTTGGTTGCTGTAATTTATCGACATAATTTATTGCAGCCTCGGCAAAATCCGGATCCATGCCCTTCATAGTAACTTTTCTCACCAGTACCTGGTTATCCTTAAGTCCCCTTGTAAGGCTGCAACCTGATATCAATAAGATAATAAGAATACTTAATATTGTAAGACTATAACTAGGCGGTTTATAATATGCTTTCAAAATCTCAAATCAGTTTATTAAAGTCTTTACAACAAAAAAAAGAGCGTGTGGAACATGGCTTATTTTTGGTTGAAGGCTACAAATCAATAACTGAATTTATTAATTCTTCTTACCAGGTCGAAGCGCTATACCATACGGCTCAATTTAGCCCAAAAGTGCTGAAATTATCCCAAAAAATAAATATAGGTGAAATTTCCGTTACCGAGATGGAAAAGATCAGCAGTTTAAAAACACCCCAGGAGATTGTTGCACTTGTAAAAATTCCCAATTGGCCCCCGCTTAACCATGCCACGCTTAAGCAAAAATTCTCCATTGTTTTAGACGGAATACAGGATCCGGGCAATTTGGGCACTATTGTTCGTATTGCTGATTGGTTTGGCATTAAAAACATAATCTGCTCTGCTGATACTGTTGATGCGTACAATCCAAAAGTAGTGCAGGCAACCATGGGTTCACTTTCGCGTATAAACATATATTACACAAACATCGCTGCTATTTTGACGCAGGTGGGCTTGCCCATATTCGGTGCAATGTTAAAAGGAGAAAATATTTATAAGGCCGATTTTGGGGATGAGGGACTGGTAGTATTGGGCAATGAAGGCAATGGATTAAGGCCTGAGATTGAAAAGCTTATTGGTAAGGCTGTGACTATTCCGAGCAAGGGGGAAGCCGAATCCCTGAACGTTGCTGTAGCCGCCGCTTTATTTTGTTCAGAAATAAATAGAAAATCGTACAAATAATATTGGTAGCCAATAAATAATTGCTATTTTTGCAACCTTGAAAATTGGTCGGGTGGCCGAGTGGCTAGGCAGAGGTCTGCAAAACCTTTTACAGCGGTTCGAATCCGCTCCCGACCTCAGAATTAAAAAAAATTAAAATTTAACACCATGGGCGTTACTCGTTTAAAAAGAAAAGATAGGAAAAACAAAACTACTTCAAGGTTAGAAGTACAGTTTTTAAAGCTGGCTACCAACCTGGAGCCGGGAAGTCGTTCTGCTGAGCCAAAACACAGCCAGATAGCTATAAACAATGCAGCTTTAGACAAAGCGATAGCAGCGAAATAATTGATTTCAATATAAAATCCCTGGCCGGCAGGCAACGCATGTTATTTTTTGACAGATGATACTCAAATCCTGTTGGTTAAGAGCTAACAGGATTTTTTATTTTAACAGCTTCAAAAAAAGCCGAAAGCAAAGGGTGCGGCGTTTGAATGTTCGATTTTAATTGTGGCAAAAACAAAGTGATCACAAAAAAGTCATTTGCTATATATTCCATAATTTTTGGTTCCTTTTCCTTATCCATACCCGAAACTATCAAACCTTCTTTTTCAAAAACCTTTATCATGGCCAGGTTCACGCCGTACATACAATGTGATTCTTCTTTAACAACAGGCTCATTGTTGTAAATTCGAGCCGTCAATGTTCCCTTAACTGGCTTAAAGCTTATAGTACGCATCCCGACACCACAAAGGTTAAGTGTTTGCAAAAAAATTTCATTCGGCTGTAGTTCAGTATTTTCGTAAGGATGATAAACAGCGGGTAAGTTAAATATATACTGACCGAATTCAAGTACAGCACAACCAAATCCGCTACAGGTGCCGAAAAATGGAATATTGTTTTTACGGGCGAACCTGATACCGTTAATTACTCCTTCCTTGCTTTTATATGGCCCCGACCCTGCGACGATTCCACTAAAACCTTTCAATATATCAACGTTATTAGTGGCAAGAGTTTCCGTGGGCATCCAGTCAAAACTAAAATCAAGTTTTTCCTGGAAATCGCTAAAGCTCTTATTCATCATATAATGAGGTTCGTACGCCTCGTTCAGGTTACCAAGTATGGCAACTTTAGTTTGGCTCATCTTTTTTTGTATTTTAATGATAATTATAGAACAACAGATCAGCAACAAGATTTACCAATGATAGTTCCGGCAGCCGCGAGATTTTTAAATTCGATCTTTGATTTTTCAGCGACGGGGGTATCGCAGCACTCAGCTGGAGTTTTTATTTCTTCGTAGTGTGGGTCATTATATTCGGCCTCTTCATGAAAATAATATACTTCCCATTGAATTTTATCATTATCCGTCACCCAAAATTTATCCTGTTTTGCAAAGCAGCAATTTGTACCTATTTCTTCGCGCGTAATTAAACCGGCCCTTTGCGCTTGCGCCAAACGATCGTTTAGTTTTTCAACAGTTTCTACCTGGAAACCCAAATGGCCAAAATTTTGCCTTACCCGTTCGGGGCTTTCCACAAATGAGATGATGAGGGATGGTTCGTCTAAAACATATTTAACATAACCTTTCCGGATTTTCTCGGGCGCCTTTCCGAAAAACAAGTTGTAGAAACTGATGGTCTGCAGCAGGTCGCTCACATACAGACTTACATGCATCCGCGGGAAAGTTGAGGTTTTCATCGTCCTACTATTTATTGTAATATTACGATTAATATAGAAAAGTAAAAAATTGATTAATTTTTTTACTGCGGATATTTTATAGGAGACAAAAAAATAGCGATAGGTTTATAAACACATCGCTATTTCTAATGAATGAAGAATATCCGTTTAAAACAATAATCCGTAAATGTTCAACCTGCCTTTACTTGCGTGAAATATATTGCTTATAAGGAATTGTCAATACCTTCTTATTTATCTTCTTAATTAGCCCCGGTCCTTCATAAATGAACCCGGTATACAATTGCACAAGCGCAGCACCAGCGTTCATTTTTTCTATGGCATCCTCCGGCGAGTGTATTCCTCCAACTCCTATGATTGGAAATTTTCCTTTTGATTTTTTATAGAGATAACTGATCACCTCTGTCGATCGTTTGGTTAATGGCTTGCCGCTTAAACCCCCGGTTTCAAATTTCAAAAAGTCGTTGGATACCAACCCCTCGCGGCTGATGGTAGTGTTTGTCGCTATTATACCTGCGATTCCTGTTTTAAGCACTATCTCAACAATATCGTCCAGTTGTTCGTTAATCAAATCAGGAGCTATTTTTAAAAGTATGGGTCTGCTTATCCTGTCTTTTAAATTTCGCTGCTGCAGGGTGTCAAGTAATTGTGTTAAAGGTTCCTTGTCCTGCAATGCACGTAATCCAGGCGTGTTTGGCGAACTTACGTTTATCACAAAGTAATCAACCACATCAAACAACCTGTCGAAACATTTTACGTAGTCGCGGGCGGCATTTTCTATTACAGTATTTTTATTTTTACCAATGTTACCGCCAATAATTATCTTTTTTTCTTTTGCATTTCTCCGGAAAGCTTCTATCCGTTCGGCCACAACATCAACACCTAAATTATTAAAGCCCATGCGATTTATAAGGCCCTCATCCTCAGGTAGTCTGAACATACGTGGTCTTATATTTCCCGGCTGCGGTAACGGGGTTATAGTGCCTACTTCCACAAAGCCAAAGCCCATGTTTGCCATTTCGCCCATCAGTTCCCCATTCTTATCAAAACCAGCGGCAAGTCCTACGGGATTTTGAAACTTAAGACCAAAAACTTCTTTCTCCAGCCATATATCTTTAAAATCCCACAAATAACGGCTCAAAGCCGCGCCACCGGGAAGCCGGTTTAAACGTTTAAGAAAACCCGTTACAAAATGGTGAACCTTCTCAGGATCAAATTGGAAAAGTATAGGCCGCAGCAAGAAATACATGGTTGCGAAGTTAGATGTTTTTTTTGTTCATGTGTCATTGTTGCCAATTCCTGTAAAAATTTAGTGGCATTAATTTTCAACAAATAGAATATCTATATTAGCAACAGCCAAAATCATGATGATTATCAGCCATCAATACAAATTTCAGCCAAAAGCCAATGATTAACCGCCGTAATTTCATAAAAAATACATCAATAGCAACGGTAGCCACTTTGAGCCTGCCTCAAATTGTTTCGACTGCTTTTGCCGCAACAGATGCCAAAAAGATCAGTCTTGATAAAAATGATGTGGTTCTTTTCCAGGGCGATTCCATAACTGACTGGGGCCGCGATCGTAATAAATCACTTCCGAACGATACCGGCTCATTGGGAAGCGGTTACGTGATATTGGCGGCGGGCGGTCTTTTATTGAAACATCCCGATCTGAACCTTAAAATATATAACAAAGGTATAAGCGGCAATAAAGTGTACCAGCTCGCTGAGCGGTGGGACGCCGATTGTATTTCTTTAAAACCAAATGTTTTAAGTATCCACATTGGCGTAAATGACTACTGGCATACATTAACCAATGGCTATACGGGTACTATAGAAACCTATATTACTGATTACCATAAACTGCTCGACCGCACCAAGCAGGCTTTGCCGGATGTAAAACTGGTTATTTGCGAGCCCTTTGCCGTGAAAGGTGTAAGAGCTGTTGACGACAAGTGGTATCCGACATTTGATCTCTTCAGAAAAGCTACCCGTGACATTGCGAATGAATATCACGCCGCATTTATACCATGGCAAACAGTTTTTGATAAGGCTCTGGAATCGGCCCCGGCTACCTACTGGAGCCTCGACGGTGTTCACCCAGCTATCCCCGGGGAAGCATTAATGGCCCAGGCGTGGATGGAAGCGGTGGGTTAGTCCCCCCGCCCCATGAAGGGGAGCTTTTGATTGACATACTAAGTCTATTGTAAATTTTATCCTCCCCCTTTAGCGGGTCGGGGGGTTTTCGTATCTTTGCGAGCAAATGATTGCTATTAATAACCTTACGTTCGAGATTGGTGCAAGGGCCTTATATGATGAAGCTAACTGGCATATTAAACCGGGAGAAAAAATTGGCCTTATAGGCGCAAATGGTACCGGGAAAACTACCCTTCTAAAAATAATAGTAGGTGACTATAAACCTACGTCCGGCACCATATCAATGGCTAAGGACCTCACTATAGGATACCTCAACCAGGATCTCCTCTCCTACTCGTCTGATAAAAACATACTACATGTAGCTATGGAAGCTTTTGAGCGTCAAAACCAGCTGCATGATGAGATAGAGAACATACTTCATAAACTTGAAACCGATTATTCGGAAGACCTGCTTCACAAGCTAAGCGACAAACAACATGAGTTTGAAGCATTAGATGGTTACAATATTGAATATAAAGCTCACGAAATTTTAGCCGGATTAGGTTTTACCGAGGCCGATACCCACCGTAAGTTAAGCGAGTTTTCGGGAGGCTGGCGTATGCGCGTAATGCTGGCTAAAATCCTGCTACAGGCACCTGATATTCTATTACTCGATGAGCCTACCAACCACCTGGATTTACCTTCGATACAATGGCTCGAAGATTATTTGAAAGCTTTTGAAGGCGCGGTAGTTATCGTATCGCACGACAGGTGGTTTCTGGATAAAGTGATTAACCGAACAGTTGAATCCCGCAAAGGCAAACTAACGGTTTATGCAGGTAATTATAGTTTTTACCTTGAAGAAAAGGCACAGCGTGAAGAAATTCAGCGCGGTGAATTTAAAAACCAGCAGTCGAAAATAAAGCAGGAAGAGCGCTTGATAGAGCGGTTCAGGGCAAAAGCATCAAAGGCAAAAATGGCGCAATCACGCATTAAGGCCCTTGACAAGTTGGAGCGTGTGGATGATGTTGATGATGATAATCCTTCGGTAAATTTCAGCTTCCGTTTTTCGAAACAGTCTGGCAGGCATGTGGTTACTTTGGAACACATTACCAAGAAATATCCAACAATTGATATTCTAACCGGTGCGGAAGCAGTTATCGAGAAAGGCGACAAAATAGCTTTGATTGGTGCAAACGGTAAGGGTAAATCAACCTTGTTACGAATTATCGCGGGTGCGGATAAAGATTTTAAAGGTAAAAGTGAAACCGGGCACAACGTAACACAAACTTTTTTTGCTCAGCATCAACTGGAAGCATTACATCTTGAAAATACCGCTTTGCAGGAGTTGCAGTCTTTCGCACCAAAGCATACCGAAACCGAGCTGCGTACTATTTTAGGCTCATTTTTATTTACGGGCGATGACGTGTTTAAAAAGATTAAGGTATTATCGGGAGGGGAAAAATCACGTGTTGCTTTGGCAAAGGCGCTTACCGCGGATGCGAATTTCCTGGTACTGGATGAGCCTACCAATCACCTGGATATTGCATCAGTGAATATCCTGATCCAGGCGCTGGCGCAATTTGAAGGCACATTTATAGTGGTATCGCACGACCGTTATTTCCTCGACAATGTAGCCAACAAGATATGGTTTATAGAGA
>DASXMZ010000337.1:0-3620 GCA_036495385.1 Mucilaginibacter sp.
TCAGGACCTTAATGCAAGGGTTCAAGTTGTGTCTCCTAAAATACAATCCACTAACAAACGTGCCTTTCAGACGCTGGAAACCGCAATGAAAGATTTTTTGAATGGCCGCAAATGGAGTGCCGATGCGATTTTGCCCCAGGAAAGAATTGATTGCAATTTTGTATTAAACATCACTTCCTGGGATGGCAGCAGTGCCTTTGGCGGCGAGTTGCAGGTTCAATCATCAAGACCTGTTTATAACTCTTCCTACACTTCTACCCTGCTGCAGATTAACGATAAGGACATATCCTTTACCTATACCGAGGGGCAAACTATCGACTATACCGATCAGAATTTTCAAGGCAATCTTAGCTCGATAATGGCTTTTTATGCTTATATTATTGTGGGAATGGATTATGATACTTTTTCTCGCTTTGGTGGCACGCCTTATTTTACAGCAGCTCAAAATGTAGTGACTAATGCTCAAACGTCATCTTATTCGGGCTGGAAAGCTTTTGACGGCACCACGAACCGCTATTGGCTAGCAGAAAATCTGAATAATAACCTTTATCAACCGTTGCGAAGTTTTATGTACGACTATCACCGCAATGGATTGGATATTATGGCGGATAATTCCAGCAAAGGAATCAAAGCGATCTCTTCGATACTGCCCGCATTGTCGCAAATTGACCGTCAGCGCGTAGGTGCGATGTTTCCGCTTGTTTTCTTTACCGCAAAAAGCGACGAATTGATATTCATATTTACTAAAGCAGATCCGCAGGATAAAATACAGGCCATGAATATCCTAAGCCAGATCGACCCTTCCAACGGCCTTAAGTACCAGATGCTGCAGCGGAATTAATTTTTTATTTCGGATTTTTCACAATTGTTTGTTTTTTAAAGGTGTTCAAGATGGCTACGCCATTTCGGATGTTCGATTGCGGATTTTATTAATTTAAAAATTAAGCAAAATCCGCAATCTTAAAAAAAAGCACATCCGAAATCGAACATCCGAAATCCGAAATTCTCCTGTCACATTTTCTTGTCTCCCCCGTCTTTCATAAAAAAATAAAAAATAATTTGCAAATACGAAAACTATCGTACATATTTGTACGAAGAAATTCGTATAATAAATAAAATGGAAATAAAACCAACAGAAAGCGAACTGGAGATATTGCAGGTGATCTGGAAAAAGGGTCAATGTACTGTTCGCGACGTACACGAAGAGTTGTCGAAAAACAAAGATGCCGGCTATACCACTACTTTAAAATTGATGCAGATAATGCACGATAAAGGATTGGTTGAACGGGATACAACCGCTAAAACCCATTTGTATAAAGCAGTGATCACCCGGGAGCAGGCTCAGCAAACGGCTTTGGATAAAATCATATCAACGGTATTCAAAGGCTCTACTTCCGATCTGGTGATACAGGCGTTAGGCCATCATCGGGCATCGAAAGATGAGATTGATGCGATTAAAAGTTACCTGGAGCAATTTGAGAAGAAGGAATAGAAGCAAGAGACAAGATTCAAGAACCAAGGAAAAATAAGCTCTTAATTAACAAAACATAACATGGAAAATATACTATATAACATCAGCCAGGTTTTAGGTATAACCATTATCCATTCAATATGGCAGGGACTGCTCATCTATTTTATGCTAAGGTTAGCTTTAATGTTTGGAGCCCACCTGTCATCGTCAAAAAAATATTTTCTGGCTTTAACCAGTCTGCTGGCCATTACCGGCTGGTTTGTTTATACACTTATCAACGAAATACATCTGTATGACTGGCTGGCTACACGACCTTTAAAATTATCAGCCATGCCGCTGATGCTGCAGTTGCCAGCCGAATTGCATGCTATTAACAATCAAAGCATACGTTACTACTACAGCATTGAAGAATACTTGCCTTATATAACCTTAGTGTATGTTGCAGGCCTGCTTTTTAACATTGCGCGATTGATACTGGCACACAGAAAGATCAATACCATCAGGCAAACCATGACTATCGATATTCAATTGCAAAGGCAGGTGAATAAGTTTATAGAAATGCTTAACATAGATTATAGGGTAAAGGTTGGCATAAGTAAATTGGTTGATGCCCCTTGTATGGTGGGCCATATTAAACCGCTTATTCTTTTACCAATTACATTATCAACTTATTTGGGTGCCGAAGAAATTGAAGCCATCTTACTCCACGAACTTGCACATATCAAACGTAACGACTATTTGATAAACCTGCTGCAGCAGATTATATCTTCATTGTTGTTCTTTAATCCCTGTGCGCAATTAATTAACAGAATCATTAACGAAGAACGCGAAAATTGCTGTGATGACCTGGTTATTAAATCGACACCCAACCCGGTTATTTATGCAAAAGCGCTATTAAAACTTGAGCAAACCCGCGAAAACAATATGCGGATGGCCATGTCGGCCACAGGAAAAAAATACCAGTTATTAAGCAGAATAGAACGAATTATGAAAACCAAAAAACCAATTGCAAGCGTACGCCCGGCATTGCTGGCCATGCTTATACTAACGGTGGGTATCGGGGCAGTTGCTTTGCTGAACCCCCAGATAGCCGAGGGAAAAATATCTGTAAAAGTGATAAAACCTGTTATTGGCCGTTTATTTACCGATACAGTGCCTAAAAAGGCAACTTCAACAGCTAAAAAACCAACAACTGCTAAAAAGCCAAAAACCAATGCTAATACAGATATTAAGAGCAAAACATCCCCCGAATATTCCTACAATTTTAACGATAAATGGGATTTCCATGATGCTGAATTAGATAGGCTTAGCGCTGAAGTTGACAAGCACGGCCGGGCGATAGACAAATATTATAACAGCGACGAGTTCAGAAAAATTTCGGAAGAGCTGGATGCTAAGGGCAAAGAAATGGAGGCATTTTATAACAGGCCCGAGCTTAAAGAATTGCAGGAAAAACAGCAAAAAATAAGTGATGATTTTGAGAAGAACTGGGGCGAAACACCTGAGATGAGGGAAACCAGCGCACAAATGGAAAAACTGGGCAAAAATATCGAGACCTACTATAACAGTCCAGAATTTAAACAAATGAACGCCGCGCTCGAGAAAAAATACAACATCCCGCATGAACATGACTATAATAACGATGAAGAGAACAATAATGAAAATTATAGAAATTACCGCGCCGAATTAAAGAAAAACACCGCGGCGGAAATAACGCGGCAAACCGAAGAACTGAAAGAACTGGGTGTTAAAATGAGGGAGCATTACCGATCGCCTGAGTTTCAAAAGCAGAAAGAATTAATGCGGACAATGGGTGATAGCATGAGACGAGCGTTTAATAACCCGCAAATTAAACAGGAGCAGGCCGAAATGAGGAACCTCAGCAGCAAAATGCGTGGTCTGAGCCATAGCCCCGAAATTGAAAAGGAAAAACAGCTGTTAAGGGAAGCATCTGCAAAAATGCGTGCTTACATGAATACTCCGGATTTCAGACAGCGCCTTGCAGCTTACAAAAAAGAGCACAGGGAATATTACTGGAATGATGATCAGGACAAACCAGAAAAACCGGAGAAACCTGAAAAACCAGAGAAACCAGAGAAGCCTGAAAAACTAGAGAAAATTAAACCGGAGAAACCTGAAAAACTAGAGA
>DASXMZ010000338.1:0-3218 GCA_036495385.1 Mucilaginibacter sp.
TATTAATCTTACAAAGCCTACAGGTAACTGAAATTTTACCGTTTTTAAATTCAGAATCGTTTTGGCGATGCTGCCAAGTTCGTAACGGTCATAGAAATTGCCGTCAGACAAATTATAGGTTTTTTGATTTCCAGCATGTAACGCCTTAATTGCAGCATTTGCGAGATCGGTAACGTAGATAAAACTGAATTTTTGCTCACCATTACCAATATATGGCTCAATCCCTTTGGTTAACTGCTTAAAAAAAATGAAAATATCACGGTCTCTGGGTCCGTACACGCCCGTTGGTCTGAGTATGGTATAGTTTAAGGAGGAAAAAGCTTTCAAATTGTTTTCGGCCAGCAGTTTGCTTTTGCCATAAGCAGTAACCGGGTGGGGAATGGTTTCTTCGGTTATAATACCTTCTAAACTTGTCAACGGTCCTAAAGCGGCCAGGCTGCCTATCAGTACAAGCTTTTTTAATTTAACGCCGCTTTCATTTATGGCGAGCGCCAGGTTTTGGGTATAACCTGCATTTATATGCTCATATTCTTTTTGCGACCTTGCTTTAGTTATGCCGGCTGCATGGATAATATAATCGTACTGCTTTTCTTCTAATTCCTTTTTGAGGGCTGCTAGATTATCAAAATCAGGATAAATATATTGAATATTAAAATCCTTTAAATGATCTGTTTTACTGCTTTTCCTGATCGCAGCATATACTTCCAGATCATTTTTTAACGCTTCCGCAATAAGATGAAAACCTACAAATCCACTGGCACCGGTTATTAAAACCCGTTCTTTCATATTGTTTTTTCGTATAGCCGGTATTTTTTGTAAGGATCTCCTTTAATCGCTTTTATTGCTTCGTTAATGAGGGTGTTATTCTCCAATGTCCAGCCGGCTTCGGCGTGCTTAAAGCCCTTTCTTTTGTATTCCTTTATAATGGTGCCGTATAAACAGGCTTCAATTCCCATTTTGCGGTAGCCTTCAATAACGCCAAGAGCATAAATACGTATGCTTTGAATTTTGCTTTTGTTAAGGAGGAGTTTGAAAATTCCGGTTGGCAGCAGCCTTCCTTTCTTTATTTTTTTGAATACTTCGTTGTAATTTGGTAACGCCAAGCCAAAACCCACAATTTTGCCATCCTTTTCTGCCACCAAAGCAAAATCGGTATCGAGTATGAGTTTAAGGTCTTTTGCAAGGTGATCGAATTCATCATCTGTTAAAGGCACAAAACCACTGTTTTGATCCCAGGCCGAATTATAAACTTCTCTCAATTTAGCAGCTTCTTCTTTAAAGTTACCCAGGTTAACCTTACGGATAGTGATGTTACTTCTTTTTAAGCGCTCCTGCAAGGCGTTTAACAACCTTACTGATTTATCATCATAACCGTCGCCATCCCAATGCCAGGCTATGAGGTCTATCTGTTTCTTAAAACCAGCATTTTCTATTAATTCAGCATAGTAGGGTGCATTATAAGTCATCATTAATACCGGCGGGCTGTCGAATCCTTCTATTAACAAACCGCAGGCTTCATTTGTTGAAAAATTAACTGGGCCTATAAATTTCTGATCCACGCCCCTTTCCTTCAACCAGTCGTCAGCGGTTTCAAAAAGAAGGTTAGCAGTTTCCTGATCGTTTACACAATCAAAAAACCCCCAGAAGCCATCATTAACTTTATTGAATTTATTGTGGTTGTTATTTAATATAGCAGCTATGCGGCCAACAACTTTGTCGCCATCGTAGGCCAAAAATGTTTGCAGCGATGAATGTTTGTGAAACGGATGCGTTGTTAACAGGTCCTTTTGCGCAATAAATAACTCCGGAACATAGTTGGGGTCATTTTTATATAGCTCATGCGGAAAATCAATAAACGATGTAAGCTCTTTTTTTGAACTAACCTTTACTATTTTTTTCATTTAAGAAATTATAAATTTCGCTCCTGCTTTTAAAGGAACTTTAAAAAGCACACTGCTCCGATAGAGGCAATGGTGCAAAGCCTCTTCATTTTTATCGAAGCATGTTCCACTTATATCTTTTCTTTAACTGTTGTTGTCACGCCGACTTCTTTAAAAGCTTTTGCCATTTTATCAACGGCTTCGTCTATCTGGCTGAAAGTATGAGCTGCCATTAATGAGAAACGCAATAAAGACGAGTCAGAAGGTACAGCTGGCGAAACAACCGGGTTAACAAATATTCCTGCAGATTGTAAATGTTTAGTTACCAGGAACGTTTTGTGGTTATCACGGATATATATAGGCAAAATCGGACTTTCGGTAGGGCCCAGGTCAAAGCCTTCTTCCAGCAGCAATTTCATGGCGTAATGTGTGTTGTCCCAAAGTTTTGCTATGCGCTCAGGTTCCGATTCGATAATCTCCAACGCTGCAATTACACTGGCAACCGAGCCGGGAGTCATACTTGCGCTGAAAACTAATGAACGGGCACGATGTTTAAGATAATCGATCGTTTCTGCATCGCTCGCTATAAAACCGCCCAATGAAGCAAGCGACTTGCTGAAAGTACCCATTATAAGATCTACTTCATCTGTCAGGTTAAAATGAGAGGCTGTACCGGCTCCGTTATGGCCTATTACACCGAGGCTATGGGCATCGTCAACCATAATGTTGGCACCATATTCGTCAGCAATCTGAACAATTTCGGGCAGCTTAACAATATCGCCTTCCATGCTGAATATACCATCTACTGCGATCAGCTTAACTGCTTCTTCAGGCAAAATACTGAGTTTGCGCTGAAGGTCGTCCATATCATTATGGGCATATTTAATTACTTTCGAAAATGAAAGGCGGCTTCCGTCAATTAATGAAGCGTGATCATATTCGTCTAATATTAAGTAATCGTTACGCCCGGTAACACTCGATAACACACCCAAATTAACCTGGAAACCGGTACTAAACAGCAATGCTGCTTCTTTCCCTACATATTTTGCCAGCTTAGTCTCTAGTTCAATGTGTATATCTAATGTCCCATTTAAAAATCTCGACCCCGCACATCCTGTTCCATATTTATCTATAGCTTTTTTTGATGCTTCCTTAATTTTTGGATGATTTGTTAATCCTAAATATGAATTAGAACCGAACATTAATACCCTTTTGTTATCTATAATAACTTCAGTATCCTGTCCAGACTCGATAGGCCTGAAATATGGATATAAACCCATTTCCCTGATGATATTAGCATCCTGGAACTGTGCAATCTTCTCTTGTAACTTTTTAACC
>DASXMZ010000339.1:0-6065 GCA_036495385.1 Mucilaginibacter sp.
CTCACCACTCACTAACTCAATGTGTTTGAAAGCTGGCGAGGTCACCATACGGTTGACGGAACGAACTGCGGAGACCAATTGTAATCATCGGAGTCTTATCATCAAACTGGCTGTTCTTTTCCTCCCTGAAAATACCTCCAAGTTCAACTCTTAAATTATATTTGGGATTAATTAAAAACGCAACCTTCCCCTCAAAATAGGCCAAATTTGTAGTTAACCCTTGTCCGGTGTAATTCCCGTACACCTTGGCAGGGTTTATATAAATATTGAAAATATTTTTCCCATAATTTAAACCATTGACGTTTAATCCATAACGCCCGAAATCAGCCTCACCACTAAAATCGAAACGTTTATAAGAATAGTTTAGCAGGCCAACCAGCTCCCTGAAATTGGCGCCCCATGGATGTGCAAGCGGCTCGCCATTATCGGAGTAGTTCTCAATCACCGATCGTGCCGAATAGGTGTAAGGTTTGGCATTATTGGTCTCAAGCAGGAAATTTAATTTTTTTACTCCTAACAAATCTGCCCCCCTTAAGCCCAATTGCCAGCCATATTTATTTACGAAACTGCCGTCACTTGAAAAGAAATCTTTTGACCTGAATTCATTTAATGCAAATTGCCCGTAAACCGTTACGCCATTGCTGATTTTATACTTACTATTTAAGCCAATTAAAGATTTGTCAGGATCAGAACTTTGATTGTTAATAGGCTGAAGCAAAGTGATCGGAATTAGATAATTAAAATCCAATGGTCTTTTTTTACCGTTGTCGTCTGTGAAAAATCCAATAACGTTATCAAAAAATCCAATTGATAATCGGTTATTCACGTTCCAGTCGAAATAATGAAAAACGCCGAACTTTTTCCTGTCAATACCATATTGCGACGTTGATTCCGGATCGTTCATGTACGACCACATAGCCATATATCGTACATTTCCAAGTGTCGCCGTTAGTTTAAAAAACGGATAAGGTGATGCATAATCAGACAATAGCATAGAACGATATCCATCCCCGATAAAAGTTTTATCCCGCCCGGCGCTGATATTTAAATACTTTATCGGAGTGTATGATACAACAGCTGTTATATATGACCAGTCATATCCATTAGTTTTATAGACTCTGGCATAAGCCTGCCCGGGTACAATGCCCACCTGGTTTATATAAGTCGAAATGTATTCGGGTAGTATCGCACTGCTTTGATAGCCGGTTATATTATAATAAAACTTGTTCCCTATGGTACCACCAGCCTGTAATCCAAGTGAAGTGATACTGGTTGTTTGTTTTGCAGAAAAGTCTCTGCCGATACCAACATCGGGTAAAAGGTCCGCGTAAAAAGTGTAGCCTGGGTTTTTAACGTCAATTAAATGTTCGTTAAAAAGTTTCCTGTAACCCCAGCTATGTTGTTTTTTGTCGGATCCGTAATTTACCAATGAATCAAAATGGCGCATTATTAATGAATCCTCCGAAAAATACGGCTTTAGCGAAGTATGTTCACGGGTTTTTGTTGAATAAAGATCTCCATCAAGTTTTTGATAAAACTGATAAGAATATGGTTGATATTCAGATTGTGACCACGCAACGCTGATTATTGAAAACAACAACAATATGCTGGTTAAAGCTTTTTTCATGAAAAGGAATGAGTATTTAATAGCTCTTACTCAAAATAATTAAGCGTTTTAAACCCACCTTTTTTTAGATAGTCATCCTTCTTTACAAGGTGTAAATCGGATTGGATCATATCACTAACCAAAGCCTGCAGATCATATTTAGGTATCCAGCCCAATTTTTCTTTTGCTTTTGTAGCATCGCCTATTAATAAATCGACTTCGGTAGGTCTAAAGTATTTTGCATCTATTTTAACTACGGTTTGGCCAAATTTTAACGCATCAGTATTTATTCCCAACTCCTTAGCTTTATCCTGATCTATATCAATAATTACGCCCCGTTCGTTATCATCTTTCCCGCTAAACTCAACTTCGATGCCTAATTCATTGAACGACATTTTTATAAAATCTCTTACGGTGGTTGTTATTCCGGTGGCAATAACAAAATCCTCAGGCTTTTCCTGCTGTAACATAAGCCACATGGCCTCAATATAGTCTTTCGCATGGCCCCAATCGCGCTGTGCTGAGAGATTCCCTACATAGAGGCAATCCTGTAATCCCATTGCTATTTTTGAAGCCGCACGGGTAATTTTACGGGTAACGAAAGTTTCGCCTCTGATAGGGCTC
Organism: Mucilaginibacter sp.; assembly: GCA_036495385.1. Taxonomy (GTDB): domain Bacteria; phylum Bacteroidota; class Bacteroidia; order Sphingobacteriales; family Sphingobacteriaceae; genus Mucilaginibacter. The sequence continues at coordinate 2,231 of DASXMZ010000339.1, forward strand.
TCATGGTTAAATAATATTCCGTTGCAGGCATACATATTATAGGCTTCGCGGTAATTTACTATTATCCAGTAACCATATAATTTAGCAACGGCATAAGGCGATCTCGGATAAAATGGAGTAGTTTCGCTTTGAGGAACAGCTTGTACTAAACCGTAAAGTTCGGATGTTGATGCCTGATAGATACGTGTTTTTTGTTCCATTTTCAGTAGCCGTACAGCCTCAAGGATACGTAAAGTACCTATCCCGTCGGCATTAGCCGTATATTCTGGCGTATCAAAGCTTACTTTTACATGGCTTTGGGCAGCTAAATTGTATATTTCATCGGGTTGTATTTCCTGTATTAGCCTTATTAAGTTTGTAGAATCGGTGAGGTCTCCAAAATGGAGCTTGAATTTAACGTTAGGTTCGTGCGGATCGTGATAAATATGATCTATACGCTCCGTGTTAAATAACGACGATCTTCTTTTTATGCCATGTACTTCATAGCCTTTTTTTAGCAAAAATTCAGCTAAATATGCGCCGTCCTGACCGGTTATGCCTGTTATTAGAGCTTTTTTCATTGAAGGTATTGTCTAAATTTTAATAGGTGCAATAATATCCAAATTAATTGTAAAAGTTTGCATTAAGCCCCGCGGGGATTTTATTTTCTTTTTTAATTTCGATTTCGTCAACCTCATTTTGATAGTTGTGGTTTACAAAAACAATTTAAACGTAGAAAGTCTTTGCTTCGTTGTTAACTGGAGAACGATAAATGTTTTTTTGCTCTAAAACCCTTTAATCTTTATAATGTTTATATTTAATCATAAAATATATTGGTTATGAGGTCAATTTGGAAAGGCTCAATTGGTTTTGGCCTGGTAAATATCCCCGTAAAATTGTATTCAGCAGTGCAAACCAGTTCGCTTGATTTTGATATGCTTGATAGTCGCGATCATGCACGCATACGTTATCAGCGCGTTAACGAGCGCACGCACAAAGAGGTGCCTTATGATAAAATTGTTAAGGGATCTAAGCTTAATGATGATTATGTGATAGTGGAAGAAAATGATTTTGAGGATGCCGCACCCGAAAAGAGTAAGATTATCGAAATTGAAAGTTTTGTAGATATTGCTGACGTAAACCCTATGTATTACGAAACTTCGTACTATACTGAACCAGACAGCAAGAACAACAAAGCCTATGCTTTGCTGGTACAATCGCTAATAAAATCGAAAAAAGCCGGATTGGCGCGTTTTGTGCTGCGCAGTACCGAATCACTCTGCATAGTACATCCTGTGGAACATGTATTGGTTGTCACCCGCATCCGTTTTGCCCAGGAGATACGCAGCACTACAGATTTAAATATAGCCGACGATGTGAGTGTAAGTAAAAAAGAGCTTGATATGGGCCTGGCCCTTATTAATCAATACGCCGAACATTTTGATGTTTCCAAATTCAAAGATGAATATAATGACGAATTACTGAAGATTATTCAGGCAAAATCGAAAGGCAAGCGTGCAACTGTAAAAAAACTTAAACCTCAAAAAGCATCAGGGGATGACCTGTATGAACAATTAATGCAAAGCTTAAATACAAAGAAAGGGGCTTAAGTTATATGTTCATGTTCATTTCAGCACGCGCTAAATAATAATTACTGATAGTCAGCTATTTATAGTACAAAACCACCCAGGCATGCTCGTCTGTTTATTCCAGATTGAGCCATTTTTTCCTCACCTCAAGTTGCGAAGCGGTGGTCGTGGGAAGAGATTCGATTTTAAATTTAACACGGTTGTTCCGGAGAAGGGTTATCTGCAAAACAATAGGCAGGCCGTCTCTATTAACGCTTGCCGAGATTTTATCGCCTGGTTTTTTCCCATTCAACATAGTTGCAACATCGGTTATTGGATTGCCATCAATTGCCGTTAGTTCATCATTTACGTTAATGCCGTCAATCCAGCCGGCGCTTCCCCGCAGTACGGTTGCAACTATTTTTTTGCTGCCATTAATGGGAGCATTGGCAAAGGTTATTCCGAGGGTGGGGTCGTTAGTGCCAGCTAATTCGTTTGTCAGTTTATAACCAGCATAACCAAAATATTTATCGTAGTCAATCGGTGTAACGCCGTAAATATATTTTTTGTAGAAATCATCAAGATTCACTCCTGCAAACTTTTCCAGGCCTTGTTTAAACTCCACATCGGTATAGCCCCGTTTTTTAGCTTTGTAATAGGTGTCATACATGTATTTCATCACATCATCCAGTGATTTTTTTCCGTTTGAGTCATTGATAATTTCGAGATCAAGCATCATGGCTATCGCCGCACCTTTATCATAATACGAAATACTGCTGTTTGCGGAGTTCTCATTTGGTCTGTACGCTTTAATCCACGCATCGTAACTTGCTTCAGCAAGGGGCTGTATTTTTGCGCCTGGTTGATTTTCAATTGTATTAATAACGCCAACTGCAGCGTTCAAATAATTATCGGGCGTAAGTATGTTTGCGTGTCGCAAAATAATGTGCTGGTAATAAGCAGTGAAGCCTTCGGCAATCCACAGGTCTGTTGTATAATTTTCATTGTCATAATCGAAGGGTCCTAAAGCAATGGGACGTAAACGCTTTACATTCCAAAGATGAAAATGTTCGTGTGCAACCAGGCTTAAAAAGTTTTGATACCCGCTTTCGGTAGCATAATTATCGCGTGAAGCACCTAAAGTAGTAGAACTTAAGTGTTCCAAGCCACCGCCGCCTCTGGCATGATTATGAACAATAAAAACGTAACGCTTATTCGGGTTTTCGCCATAAATCGCGGTTTCCTGTTCTACAATTTTTGCCATGTCTTTTTTAAGGCGTTCTTTGTCATAATTGCCTCCGCCTACCATCGCAACTTCGTACTTTACACCTGAAGCATCAAACCCGAAAATGTCTTGATTACCAATTTCAATAGGCGAATCAAATAATATGTCGTAATTCGGTGCTTGCAACGTAAATGGATTATTATTCACCGGGTCTAAACTGGTTGAAACCTTTGTCCACTTTTCATAAGGTACAATATTTATAGTTGAAGGCTGATTTAGCATCTTATCCGGGTACATAAATATACCGGTTGTCGAAAGGAAAGCGTGTGAGGCACCGACAAAGCTGGTGCGGACAGAGATTTCAAAACAATATACCCTATATTTAATACTTACCGAAGAAACATCGTTGGTATTTATGTGCCAGCAATTTTTCCTGATTTTTTGTACGTCAAGTATTTCGCCGTTAGATGTAGCGCTAAAAGATTCGACATTTTTCTCAAATTCCCTTACAAGGTATGAACCAGGCGTCCAAACAGGCATTTTAACGTTTATAAAATTTTGATTCAGGCCCGAAATGGTCATTTCTATATCGGCATAATGAGCCTGTGCTTCAGGAAAAGTAACGACGTAAGAAATTTGAACAGTTTTTGCGGGGCTGCTGATTGAAGTATTCATGCAAAATAACGTTAAAAAAGAGAGGGCGCTTATTAGCTTAATTGTTTTCATTAATGCGAAATTGCAAGGTTATGCTTTTGTCATCTAATTTGCAATTATTAAATATATTCGATTGTTTTTATGGGTACATTATAATTTTTTAATTTAAAAGCCACCCAATTGCGATTCGTTAACATATCACGGGATATTAAACTGTTTCATTCACTGCATAATAGCTAAAATGTTACTATACCACATTAAATAAATATGAATAAGTATTTTTTTAAATTGGTTTAAAACGCTATTTTTGAACCTAATGGCTATTTGCTTTAAAACGTGTTTGCTCATTGATGACAATTACATAGATAATTTTGTCACCCGTAAAATTTTGGAAGCCGGCAATTTTTCG
>DASXMZ010000340.1:0-2076 GCA_036495385.1 Mucilaginibacter sp.
GAACGTGACCAAAGAAGTTTTGTCCCTTACAAATGGCAAGGGAGTAGACGTCGCAATTGAAGCAGTTGGCATACCTGCAACATTCGAACTGTGTGAAGAAATAGTAGGTGCGGGAGGGCATATAGCTAATATTGGCGTTCATGGCAAAAGTGTGAACCTTCACCTTGAAACCTTATGGTCGAAAAATATAACGATCACCACCCGGCTCGTCGATACTGTTACCACGCCGATGCTGTTCAAAACGGTTCAATCAAAGAAACTACAGCCCAATCAGCTAATCACCCACCGCTTTAGGTTAGACCAAATTATCGAGGCGTATGACACTTTTGGCAACGCATCCAGGGAAAAGGCTTTGAAAATAATTTTGAGTAATTAAAACCCGCTAAGCTAAGAGCGTGAAGGGTATCTTCCAGCCCTGATTGTAATGCAAATGATTAAAATAATGAGCTTAAGCAGGATACAATAAAGTATATTTCGATTAGACGGAAGATAGAAGATGCCATCGAGGAATTCCAACGGATTATTGATGGCATCTCATTATTAGATTCCTGGAACACATAATTCAGCCAATACACAGCAGGTTAGTAGGGGATTTAAGGTTTATGGCGGTGTGCCCCCGTTTGTTGTGCCCAGCAGTGCGACATTAAAGAAGTCTGCGGTAAAATGAACGACACTTCTTCAGTTAAAATCGCTGACGATGCTGCAAAATCGTTATTGATGCGGAATGATCCGATTAACAGCAAAAGTAAGATAGCCTCCTGCAAAATTCTTTAATTTATATACGCAATAGTACTACATGGATAACAGTTTTTTTGTATACCTGCAGCAACTTGAGTTGATCGCTTTTTTTTCTGGCTACCCATTGATATATACCGGCATTATCTTTGTCGCAGGCAATCTGCGTCTAAAAAATAATTTTATTAGCCGGGCAGTTTCGCTTTTGCCTTTTGCCTATGCGCTGACAAGCACTTTATTCCTAGGGTTTGAATTAAAGAAAATATCTCCCGATTTTTCTTTGGAAAATATAAAACACACAATTCAGTTACCCTACCTAACCATATGGGGGCTTCTTTCCATTTTTTTTTGGATACCTGCCTTAAGCAAAAAAAAGGTTTTGAGTTTGATGCACGGGCTTGTTTTTTTCATGATCATCGTAAAGGATTTATTTTTCCATCTGACCGATCCATCACTCGACAGCAATATCGTAAGGAACGATATGAAAGTTTATCTCAGCAGCATTATCTTAAATCTCGGAGCCTTTATAACTATATCACTTATCTCATTTTTGTACACCTGTTATAAAAGGCCCGTTTTACGTTGAAATAGCATTTAAAACTGCTGCCGGTCTATCGCAAAACCCTTTCTGGGTTTGCTGAATGAAGTTTTCATTTTAGTGTTAAATGTCAAAATCACATCTTTTTATGTCCAAAGTCATTTTATTGCATGAGAATAATCATGTCAATATAAAATCCCGCGGGATAATTTTGACGTGTAAATATTAAACAAATAGTCAAAAAAAATTAAAATTTTTTTTTATGAAAACACATTACAATAAAATGCTGGTGATAGGACTTATCCTTCTCAGCGGTTATGGCGTCTTTTCAGGTTGCACGCATAAAGACCTGGTGTTACCTGCTGCGGCCACCTCAGGGCCGCCAATAATTACCCACGGCAACCACGTTCACCTTCCCGGTTTAACGGCAGGAGATACCAGTCAATGGAAATTTGACAAAGTTCACAGCGCGGTAAATTGGTCGAGCCCTTTTGAAGAAGTGGGCGCTCCGCTTACCGGCAAATTTAATCAGTTTGGCTTAACTGATTTATCGCCATCCGAAATGCAGAATTATGTTACTGCCGCCCAGCCTTTGGCGGATACGTCTTGGGCATTTTATGAAAATACGCCGTCGAAAACACACTTTGCAGGATATGTTCAGGTCAACCAGGTGAATACCGGCGAGCCGGCCCGTGACGGAGGCTGCCTTATAACCACTTTGGGTACTACCAAAATCGTGACTGGCACACAGAACCTTACGGTATCAAATGTTGCCTTTATAAAGTCCACATCGGTGAAATTTG
>DASXMZ010000341.1:0-2008 GCA_036495385.1 Mucilaginibacter sp.
GTCAGTTTGCAAATCATTATTAACAGTATTTAGAGCCATCGATAAATAATGATTTCCGCACGCTCTCGAAGAAAAATATCTAGGCATTAACTTCCGCAGTTCATCAGTAAACCCCGAATCGTCTTTGTAAATTATTGGAGACTGCAACCATTCATATAATGGCCCGTTAGATTTTAGAAACAGTTTTAAAGCCTTTTTTATATCCCATCCGCCAATATCAAGTACATCGTTAACAGGCAAGTCGATGACATCTTTAGTTTCATGTATACCTAAATAATCATTTTTAGTCCTTGCATAAATGAAGCGCACGTCAAAATCGCTGTCGGGAGAAGGGAAACCCCACGCCCGACTGCCTGATTCACACGCATACAAAATGCGGATGTGATTATCCTTTTCCAGTTCATCAAGTTTTTCCTTCTCAAACATATAATCGCAATGTACAACTTTACTGCATTTTAGGTCTTTTGAAATTTCGAACGTTTCACAAAAGGCATGATCAATTATTAAGCTTTTTTGTTAAATTTGTTATGATAAATTGCAACTCATGGTATTGACATTGAAAAAAGGAGCCAGCAAAAAGGAAATTGAAGCCATAGAGAAAAAACTCTATAAAGAAAAACACGCAGGCGGCTTTAATGCAAAAAAGTACAACGGCATATTTTCTTTGAAAGAAGACCCTTTAACCATTCAATTAAAACTAAGAGATGAGTGGGAAAGAGATCCTCGTTGATACGAATATAATTCTTTACTTGTTGGATGGCAGTGACACATTAGAAGAAATTCTAGGTGGAAAAGAGATTTATCTTTCTTTTATTACTGAATTAGAATTAATAGGTTATAAAAACATTACGATTAGAGAAGAGAAACAGATTGAAGAACTTTTAAGTGATTGTTCAATTATTCCAATTAATAATCGAATCAAAGAGAAATACATCGAAATAAGGAAAAAGTACAACTTAAAATTAGCAGATGCAATTATAGCATCAACAGCAATTGTATTAAACTATCCGTTAATAACGTCCGACAAACAATTTAAAACGATAAAGGAATTAAATTTAATTACTTATCAGCATAGCCCAGAGCCCATTTAAGTTGACCAAAAATATCGAGCTCGTTTGCTTAATAACATTCCAACCTTACAACATTTCAACTTTCCAACAATTAGTCCACAAAAAAATCCGAAATCGAAAATCCGAAATCCGAAATCAAAAGCCTATCTTTGCCCATGCAAGAAAAAATCCTCATTCTTGACTTTGGTTCGCAGTTCACCCAGCTTATTGCGCGCCGTGTCAGGGAGCTCAATATTTACTGCGAGATCCATCCATTTAATCATTTCCCCGAACCAGACAGCAGTGTAAAAGGAATTATCCTTTCTGGAAGCCCTTATTCGGTACGGCAGGCTGACGCCCCTCATTTTGATTTCGCAAAGTTTCATGGTAAACTACCCATTTTAGGCGTTTGTTATGGCGCGCAACACATCGCCCACTTTAACGGCGGTGAAGTACTGCCCTCAAGTACCCGTGAATACGGCCGTGCCAATCTGAATTATATTAATGACAAAAACCCGCTGTTCAGGCTTATTTTGCCAGGTTCACAGGTGTGGATGTCGCATGCGGACACCATTGCAAGCATAGGCGGTAACTTTGAGGTTATTGCAAGTACCGACACTGTTAAAATAGCAGCTTATCAGGTTACAGGGACGCAAACTTACGGCATACAATTCCATCCCGAGGTGACCCATAGCGTTGATGGCAAGCAATTGCTATTTAACTTTTTGGTAGACATTTGTGGCTGCAAACAGGACTGGACACCGGATTCTTTTATAGAAACCACCATCGCCGCCCTAAAAGAAAAGCTCGGTGACGACAAAGTGGTATTAGGTCTTTCAGGTGGTGTCGACTCATCAGTGGCTGCGGTTTTACTGCACCATGCAATCGGCAAAAACCTGCATTGCATATTTGTTGATAACGGCCTGCTGCGTAAGGACGAATACCAATCGGTATTGGAT
>DASXMZ010000342.1:0-22890 GCA_036495385.1 Mucilaginibacter sp.
TTAGCGCGACTACCCGGTACAGGTTCTTACTAATAGTTACCCCATAAATTTCAGGTGAATCCTCTTTACTTAACAAAGTATACAGAAGGTACGAACTAACAGCAGCAAACAAAATCGTAATAAACCCTTTATTCGCTATTATGATGAGCGGTAAATCAGGATTTGCATATATAGATGATAGGTCCATTAATAAACTTATCAGCATAGCCAGCCAAATGATCAATGAGGTAAGCTTCATTAATTGAATGGACGATTTTTGATATAGCCAGTACAACAACACCGTTTCTGACGCCCAAAATAAGGTTATATAATTGCCGTGTAATTGAATAGGAGCCGTCAGGGAAATGAACGTGAGCGTGATACCAATTAACAGGTAAAGAATGTTTGGATCAACTTTTCTGTTTCTGAATAAAATAAACGAAAGAACTAAGTTTAATGCGCCCAAGGCAGCACTGAACAATCCGCGAAATTGTCCTAGGTCCATTATCGTTAATAAGTAAAGTCCGGCGGCAAAATACAATGCTGTATTAGCGAGCAATATGGCAAAGTCCGCAGCCAAAAAGTTTTTATTTTCGCGTATATTATTAATGATAATAATAGTAAAGAACAGCAAGTAAAAAATAGTGGCGTACCTGAACCCAATGACGTAGGTTTGTACTGGTAAAGCAAATAATATGGTGGCGAAAACAGCAACCGATAAAACAAATGACGAACTGTTGAGTATCCGCCAGGCTTTAAAATAAGCTATGGTTAAAAGACCAATATTTAAAATAAGTAAATAAATAAAGAGGCCATTATAGTTGGCGTTGCCGTTGCTTAGCATAAATGGACTAGCAAAACCACCAATCAGAGCAATTACCGCCAATTCTTGTTTGTCGTACAACAAAGAAAGTATAACCGCAAAAATTGTTATCCCCGAAAGAATAACCAGGCCTGCAATTTGTGAAAACAGGTGAAATTGCTGATAACCAAGGGTAATTGTGAAGTAAAAAATAGCAAGCCCACCACCGGCTAACACCGAGCTAAATGCTTTGTAACTGTTGCGCATTCTGTGGGCAAAGGCAACTAATATACCTCCGCAAAAAATACCGATACCTACCCGACCAACCGGCCCAACCCAATTATTATCGATAGCATATTTTACAAAAAAGCCGATGGCCAATACCAAAATTGCAATACCTATTTTATTTACCAGATTTTCACCTATAAATTTTTCAAGATCTGGATAGCGTTCAAAAAAAGAAGTCTCAGGTTCCTCAATTCGCTTTACGGGAGGCTCCCACGTTTTTACAGGCGGTCTTATGTTCGAAACACTGTCAGCAATAACTTCCTTTTGCTTTTCAATCACAAGCTCGGACGTTACTTCCCCAGGTTTTGGCGGGTCAGGAGGTTTAACTACAGTTGATTGTGGAACCGCGACTGGTTTAACAATGTTTTCCTTTATAATTTCAGGCGCCTTGTTTTGGTACTCACGCTGTTTTATGAGGCTTTGCAATTCTATTATCCTGTGTTCAAGCTCATAGAACTTTTGATTGATGCTAGTTTTATTGCTAATAATTAAGATAACAATTGCCAATAATAATATTATGGTTAAAATATCCATGGATTAAGGTTAGTGCGATAAAGATATAGGATTTAAATTAAAAACAATTTTTCTGGATAAATTTGGACAACTAGTCTGTAATTTTTTGCAAACCAGGAAGTAAACGTGTATTTGGCAATTTTCTCTGAATCTGTTATGTCAAAAACAACAAATTCTGCATCTGTTTTATTACGCAGATAAGTTATTATTTTGTGTTACTAATTTATCAGAATGAAAATCACACCATTAAGCGAACAGGAAATACAGCAACTGAGGGCTGAAACCAGGGGAACAGTACTTAAAATTCATTTCAATAATGCCGGTGCCTCTTTGCCGCCTGATATTGTGGTTGAAACCGTTGTAAATTATCTCAATGAAGAGGCGACAAATGGCGGATATGAAACCGAAAGCAAATACCAGGGCCAATTAGATAATGTATATGCCCAGATCGCCCGGCTGATTAATGCCGAAACAAATGAAATTGCTATTGTTGAAAATGCGAGTTCAGCATGGCTGCTGGCGTTTAACGGAATCGGCTTTAAAAAAGGTGATGTTGTTATCACTTCTGAAATGGAGTATGTTACCAACCTGATTGGGCTATTGGATGCAAAAAAGACTTACGGAATAGAAATAAGGGTTATCCCGAACGATGCATATGGAAATTTTTCTCTTCAGGCGTTAGAAGATGCCGTTTCACCTCAGACGAAATTGATTGCCATTACCCATATTCCCTCAACAGCTGGCGGTATGATCCCGATTGTTGAAATTGGTAAAATAGCCCATAAACACAACATTTTATATTTGGTTGATGCCTGCCAAAGCGCGGGGCAATTGCCTGTAGATGTAAAAGAAATTAATTGTGATATGCTTGCTGTAACCGGACGTAAATATTTACGGGCGCCAAGAGGAACCGGCTTTTTATATGTAAGGAAGGAAATACAAGATAAATTAAAGCCCATATTTATGGATGGTTCTACCGTGCAATGGGTAAAAGAAGATGATTTCAAAGTAAGAGATGACGCTAAAAGGTTTGAGCTTTATGAAAAGAACAGGGCGCTTACCCTTGGTCTCGGGAAAGCTGTTGAATATGCCTTGAATATTGGTGTTGATCGGATATGGCAGCGGATACAACAATTAGCAGACCTTTTGCGCCAGCAACTCGCAAACATCGAGGGCGTTACAGTTCATGACATCGGCGATCAAAAATGCGGTATCGTAACTTTTTCGGTCGATGGAATGGAAAGCCGGTCGGTAAAAAGCACGCTTGCCGAAAAGGATATTAATGTATCCGTCGGCATTGCCAAATCGACTCTGATTTATATGAATAAAAATCATCTCACCAGCGTTGTACGGGCTTCAGTACATTATTACAATACAGAAACTGAGATCGAAATATTACGTAATGCATTGGCATCCATAACAAAATCAAATCATAGCGCAGTAAAATAAGAGCGGAGACTTTCTGATCTTCTAATCTTATTTTTTTTTAAGTCTCCCCTATCGGGGGAAATTTAGAGGGGGCTTGGACACAACCCAATCCCATAAAAAAGTCGAACTTTCAATAAAGCCTGGCCATAATATATGAATATCAAATATGGTTATACAAGATTGGCCTTGATATAACTAATGCTTTGTTTTATGCTGTCGTAAGGGTCGCCGGGGCACCTGTCTTCTTCCACAAAAAAGTAATTTAAACCTGCTTTATCCGCATGTTTAAATATCTTTTTGAAATCAATAATACCATTACCAACTTCCGTGAACGATCTGTCGGTTGTTTTATCCATGTCTTTTATATGCCAGAGCGGGAAACGGCCCGGATGTTTGTTAATTAAAGCTATAGGATCCTGGTTGGCTTTAGTAACCCAGTACATGTCCATTTCCATTTTTACCAGGTTTTTGTCGGTGTTGGCAAGCAATGTTTCGTAAGGGTATTTACCGTCTTGCTGTATAAATTCAAAATCATGGTTATGGTAACAAAACTGAATGCCAGCCTTTTTACATGTTTCAGCCGCTTTATTAAAATCATCAGCAACTTTTTTATAATGGTCTAATGAGCCGCGTTCGGCAACAGACAGATAAGCGCAAACCATATATTTTAATCCAACTTCGGCAGCATCGTCAACTGCTTTATCCCAGCCATTTAATATGGTGCCTTGCTGTGCCACTCCATTTTCTTTTTCTTCTCCAAGGCGGTAGTGGCAGCTCATCATAACCATGCCATTTTGTTTTAACATTCCGGCGAAATCTTTGGTAGCAACATTGTGGAATTTTCCCGGGCCGCTATAGGTACCCTCAACAGAGTTGTAACCGATTTGCGCTACTTTAGCCAGTGTGGCCGCAGGGTCTTGCGCCATATGGTCGCGCACAGTATATAATTGCAGCCCGATGTATTCTTTATTGTAAGCGAATAATTTAGGCGCCACTAAAAGACCGGCTGAAAGCATCGCCGAAGTTTTGAGAAATGATCTTCTGGTTGTCATAACTTTAATTAATTGGTAATATGATGTTTTATAATTGGTAGCTAAAATTAGGTTTTTTTAACGGTATAACGTTAAAATTTATCGTCATTAACTTCAATCCAAATATTATCGGGGTCCTGCAAATAAACCTGCTTTACGCCGTCCGGACGTAATTGGGGTTCTTTGGAACTTTGATTCCAATTGCCATATTTAACATGCATTTCGTCAAGGTGTTTTGTAAAATCAGCAAGGTTATTTACCGAATAGGCGAAATGTGAGTTAATATCGTGCTGGGTTACTTCTGCCGCGCCCTGTATAAGGTGCAGCTGGCTATGCGCACCGGTTCGCAGCCATACATGCTTACCATCGTGAAAGGGCTCGGATATTTCTTTTAGCTCCATTACATTTTTATAAAAATCGGCGCTTGTCTTCAAATCCTTTACATAAAGAGCAACATGATCGGCCTTCAGACCATCCTGGGCGGATGCCCGGTTAACGATCCCTCCTATTGTTAAGGAAAAAATAAAGCAAATGGCAGCTATTTTTTTGTTCATAATTTAGAGATTTATGCTTATTTCAAAATTTGATTTATAAGTGCAAGTTCTTCATTTGTAAACGTAATATTATCCATGCAACGTAAAGAGTCTGTTACCTGCTCCGGTTTGCTCACCCCAATCAATACCGAAGTGATGCGTTTATCCTTCAAAATCCACGACAGCGCCATTTGAGCAAGGTTCTGCCCTCTTTTTTGAGCAAGTTCATTGAGCTTTTTCACTTTGGCTATCTTATCATCAGTTACCTGGTCTTCGTCAATAGCGCCGTTGCCGCGGTGGGCCGCTGCCCTTGATCCTTCGGGAATACCCTTCAAATATTTGTTACTTAAAAGGCCCTGTGCCAGCGGCGAAAAAGGAATACATCCAACTCCATGATCTTCCAGGGTATCGAGCAGCCCGGCTTCAACCCAACGATCGAACATGGAATATTTTGGCTGGTGAATAAGGCAGGGCGTACCCAAATCCTTTAAAATCTCAAATGCTTTTGCCGATTCTTCAGGCTGATAGCTTGATATACCTACATATAATGCCTTTCCCTGTCGCACAATTAAATCAAGCGCTGTCATCGTTTCTTCCAGGGGTGTTTCCGGATCGGGGCGGTGGTGATAAAATATATCGACATACTCTAAACCCATTCTTTTTAAACTTTGATCGAGACTTGCTACAAGATATTTCTTTGATCCCCAGTCGCCATAAGGACCTTCCCACATTCCCCAGCCTGCCTTTGTTGAAATAATGAGTTCGTCGCGGTAGCTTTTAAAATCATCTTTAAAAATGGTTCCAAAGTTTTCTTCGGCTGATCCCGCCGGCGGCCCGTAGTTGTTTGCAAGGTCAAAATGTGTGATACCGCTATCGAAAGCGAGACGTAATATGTTACGTGCATTTTCGAGCTTATCGATATGGCCGAAATTATGCCACAATCCCAGCGATACTGCCGGAAGCATTAATCCGCTTTTTCCGCTACGGCGGTATTGCATGTTTTGGTAACGGTCTGTTTTTGGTGAGTAGTGCATAGTTTGTGTTTTTTATAGTATCAAGAAGCTAGTATCAAGTATCAAGAAAAATTTTAAATTTCAAAGGCAATTAGCCAACAATTAAAAAATAAAATCTTGATACTCGCTACTTGATACTAGTTACTCTCTTCCGCTTTCTCCAGCGCTTTAACAACAATTTCAATATCGATAAATCCGCGGAAGCCGCTAAAGCCAACGGAGAACTTTGTTCCATCTTTTAAAGTAAGCGGCTGACCACCTACCCATCCTATTAAATCGGGCGCTTCAATGCCGTTTGCGTTTTCTTCTACAAGATTATTAAAAACCATTTTTTCGTATTCGCCGGTTCTATAACCGGTAAGCCAAACCTGGCTGGCTTTTGTCCAGGCCACTTTAAATGATTGCCGTTGCCTTGGTTTGTAGGCTCCAAACATTTTTCCATATATGCCCCCATCCTCATCTATTATACAAACAGCGCAATTCCCATCGGCAATCCTGTTGTCCTCTGGGTTCTTCATATAAACAGGTATAAGCTTTTCTATCTCTTCGAAAATCTTTTCAGTCAGGATATTTATATCGTTCGGTTCCATGATGTAATTATATCACTTTAAGTTTGAAAGATGATAACACCATCAAATTAAATAGTATTTATTGTTCACAAGTTGGTTTTGCCTAATTCTGAAATCAGCTCCTAAAATTGCAGTAAAATTTCACGATTTCGGTTTTTGATCAAAATATTCTGCGGCCGACTCACTGGCTAACTTTGTCCTTCTTTGTCCATTTTAAAGACACCCGTAAATGTGCCTCACTATCCAGGCTGGTTAAAATAATTCCCGCTTTTGCGGAGAATTTCAAACTCATTTCTACCTCAATTTCCTGGGGCGAATTAGCAATGTTACCTATACAATTAACGATACTGCCTGATATTTCCTTAAGCGGTTGCAAAGCTTTATCAAAACTATCTTTTGTATTTTGGATAATTCCCCTTTCGTCCCCGCCTCTTGTTTGCATATTTGCAACACCTTCGTTTATTTCAACAAACAAGTCGCTCCCGTCAGCCAGAGTATATTGAACCAGTTGATTTGACATAATTATTAATTTAAAAAATGAAATTCAGGCAATTAATTAACTACTAATTGCTTCCGTTAACTAAGTCCGAAGTGTTGCCTTTAAGGAGCTTCATCCATTTTTCATACTCTTCGGTCATTCCTTGTGTGTAGTAACATCTTGCCAATCCTAAAACACTGTTTCTTTTTCTCTCTTCCGTACTGCCCATTTCATATGATTTTTTAAAGTCGGCTATAGCTTTATCTAAGTCACCTAAACTATCATATACCAGACCTCTTCCATAATAAGCCTCCGATTTATTTGGATTTAATTGGATAGATTTATTCCAGTCTTCGAGTGACAGCGCCAAAAATTCCTCCTCCCGTTCCGGGTCAAAATGCCTGCTGGAATAGTAGGAATTAGCCCTGCTAAAAAAAGCCAAACTCAAATTGCTTAAAACTTCCCATTTATTGTTGCTCTTAATCGCCTGGGTAAAATCTTGAATCGCCAAATCAAATTTTTCAGTTTGGTCATAGCAAAAACCCCTTTCATAATAAGCTCCTGAATAATTCACGTCTTTTTCAATTGCCTTTGTAAAATATTCTATCGCTTTTTCCATATTATTTATCTCATATTGGCCTCTGCCCCTGTCATACCATTTCTCGGCAGAAGTTAAATTAGGATCCGACAAAACTTTATTTTTTATAAAGGCAACATCGTCATTACTTAAATCTAAACCATTTTGTAATTGCAACAGGGCTAACGTTGATATTTCGGAAAGCGGGAATTCATCTCTCAATATATCTTTTAAATATTTTTCATATTCAATGACGCCCGTATTATGTAATTTTATTTTTGCGATTTTTTCATTCAGTATTTTCGAAACGGTATCTTCGGATACCCCCATTTTTATACCTGTTAAGGTGAGCCCTCTTAGTAAAGCCTGAAAAACGAGTCCCTTAGGTATAGAAATTGAAAGAAATGCAGTATCCACTTCCGAGGAGAATCTAACTTCAGGCGAACCTTCAATAATAATGGGCGTTAAGTGTTCCTGCAGATTTTCAAACCTTATAGCGATACAACCGCTATCAAATGCTTTTATAAGACTTTTTTGCGAAAGGTCGGGATCCATTGCTGTATAAAATCCCGTCGAAAACTTTATTGCAGCGCTATCTGAAATCTCGTTTCTGGTACCAATAACGATTGGCACAAATTGTGAAATTGCTTTAGCTTGTTTTTCGGAGTAACAGGTGTTTAACAGTACACACTTTACATATTCATTAACCAGCTTAAATAATGAGGCCAGGGCTTCGGGCGGGATAGTTTTGGAATCGCCTTTTTCGTCTTCAAAACAAATTTCTCCTGTATTTTGCCCATGGCCGGAAAAATGGACTATGTGCGGTTTATAATTTAAAATAGTTTGTAACACGTCATCCGGTTTAACAGCTTGTCTGTCCTTTATTTCAAACAGCGGATTTGTTGCTAACCTGTTTCTGACTTCCTGTAACTCGGCACCTAACCGTAATTTTCCAACGTTACTGGGCTCCGATGCTAAAAATAAAATTCGTACGGTTTGTTTTTCCAAAGAAATATTTTCCATGATATTGATATGATTAAAACATATTCAAAGAACTTACACAAGCAAATAAATCACAAAAGAAATACAGGCAGTTTTATTTGAATTTAAGCGTATATAATTATCCCGTCCAAGGAAAATATCTTTTCAAGAATAATTTAGGTTAAGCTAAGATATTCATTTTTTAATCAAAAAAATTTCTTAATTAAAAGATGATTGTTTTAATATAAAGAAACTTCATTGAAGCACCGGGAAGTTTTAATTTATGATTTGAAACGGAATGATCAGTGAACCTATGAGATTTAAACTATAGGCCAATAAACTTTTCCGCCAGTTGTTAAAAACCAGGAGTTTTTTGCCGGAACCCGTATTGTTGAAACGAATCCGGACGATTTTAAAAAATAAGATTACCACAGGAAACCGAACTCAAAATATGATTCCATCTTCCCTTTAAGATTTATCCGTTATTGGCAGCGACGTTGATTTTCTTTTGTTTTCAACTTTATTTTTCTATCAATTATTATCAAACCGTTTAAACGTCTGCCAATACTTGTCTTTGTAAATGTCGTAGTTTATTTCAATTCTATGTGAGTAGTTATTTTGAATTTTCTGCAAAACTTTCGAGGGCTTTCTAAAATCATCACAGGCAAAGTAAATTTCCCTAATGCCATCCGCGGTTTGTCTGCCAATGTTTAAACAGCCTCCAAAATCTTTAAGTTCATCTAATGCCTTGTTTTCAATTTCTTCAAGCAGCTTATAAGTTGCATCGTCCGGCATCCCGGTATTCTTTTCACCTTCATATTTTATTTCGACAGCTAAAATCCAGGGATGTGAAGCTTTTCTATCCCAATTAAGTAGGTCTCTGTTTATTATAGCTATCAGTGGATTTCCATTTTGTAGTTCAGCCTCGAGCATCGAGTAGCTATCGTTTTTTGTATTATGCCTTGTCCCATCATATTTCTCCAAAAATTCCTTTTGCCGCCAAATTAAAAAGTCTTTGAGTTTTTCTATCGGGACTAATTCTTCCTGTGCTTCGCTCCGGCCAATAACGGTCAAATTATCAATTGTTGTGGCAAAATCTAACTCACCTAAATAGTTGTCAAGGAAAATATAGGTACCATTTGTTATGATGTTCTTGTTTTCATAATTGAAGTCCTTATGGACAATTGTAATGTCGATTTCATCAGGATGTTCGGCATACTCATTGGAGTAAAAACTTAAGTTTTCTGCGCCAAATTGGTATCCTCCCATATTAATAGTGACGTTTTTAATATCTGTTGCCGGTTTAAGCGCAATAAATTTCCAACCTTCTATTTTGGGTGCTGATTTTACCAATTCTTCCACAAAAACAATGTTTTTTATTTTTCCGTCTGCAGTTAGCACCAATTCAACCGCATTAGGGGCACACATTCCTGTCAAATAAAAGAACCCGTCATGAAGCAGGTTAAGTTTCGGCGAAAGCTTATCGAAAAACTCCTTTTCAATATCTCCTTGCCGGCTAACCACATTGAAAAAGTCTCTTTCGTTATTTTGAAACCAAATCCAAAAGTCGTTATACGCGTTTTCCGGTTTATCCTTTTTTGCCAGGATTTTTTTTAAGAAATTCATTGATTAGTAAAATCTAAAAAGTGCGCTTAATATCCGTATAAAAAAGTAAATAGAGAACTAATTAAAATAAATAACCGCCCTCAAATTTCTTCGAAAACGGTTCTATTTGACAATTACCCGGGGCTGTTTAAATATTCATCTTCTTTATTTCCTCCACCGCGTGGTTGGCTGCCCGCGCTGTATAAGCCATATAGGTAAGTGAGGGATTTTGGGTGGATGTCGAAGCCATACAGGCGCCATCTGTTACGAAAACATTTTTGCAGCTATGAACCTGGTTCCATTTATTCAGAATAGAGGTTTTGGGATCGTGACCCATCCTGGCGCCACCCATTTCATGAATGTCTGAGCCGGGTGCAGAATGTGAATCGTTCGACCGGATATTTTTGAACCCTGCAACAGTAAACATTTCCGTAAGTTGCTCGATGTAATCCTTTACCATCTTGTCATCGTTTTCTGTCCAATCGCACGACATTATCAGTTCAGGGACGCCGTATTGATCTTTCAAATCAGGATGAAGTCTGATATGATTGCTTTCTATCGGGATAATTTCACCCATCATCCAGGCGCCTACCCCCCATTCTCCATATTCGGGATTGGTAAGGTGCTTTTTCAAATCTTCCCCTAATCCTTCCTGGCTCCTGGCAAAACCACGCCCAGCACTCAACCCGGTAGCATAGCCCCGTAAAAAGTCCATGTTATGTTTCTCCAAATTACGAAAACGCGGGATATAACTGTTGGTGGGTGTCCGTCCATCGGTACGCCTATCCATATAGCCATCATAGTTTGCGTTTACATGCCCGCGGTAGTTATGCCATGAAATATATTTGCCCAATACACCACCATCGTTACCTAAGCCATTAGGGAAACGTGTGGAAGCAGAATTCATTAATATCTGTGTAGATGCCAATGCCGAAGCGTTTACAAATATGATGCGGGCATAAAACTCCAGCATTTGTTTGCTTTCGCTATCAACCACCCGCACACCTGTAGCTTTTCCCTTTTTTTCGTCATAAATAATAGAATGAACCACAGAATGCGGACGCAGGGTCATGTGGCCTGTGCGTTGAGCCCAGGGCAATGTAGAGGCATTACTGCTAAAATACCCGCCCAGCGGGCAGCCACGATTACACAAAGTACGGTTCATACACTGCGCTCGACCTTGTTGTGAATGTATGGGCTGCGGTTTGGTAATATGGGCGCAGCGACCATAAATTATATGCCGATCGCTATAATGCTTTTCAACTATGCCTTTCAAGTGTTGCTCAACAATACTGGTTTCCATTGGAGGTAAAAATTCACCATCCGGTAAACTGGCCAACCCATCCCGATTACCTGATACGCCAATAAATTTTTCCACATGGCTATACCACGGCGCAATATCGGCATACCTTATTGGCCAGTCAACAGCGTACCCATCGCGCAGCGGCCCTTCGTAATCAAAATCGCTCCACCTCTGGGTTTGGCGCGCCCATAACAACGATTTGCCCCCAACGTGGTAACCTCGTGTCCACCTGAAAGGCTTTTCCTGTATATAGGGCTGCTCATCTGCTTTCAGCTGAAATGGGTTAATTTCATTGGCCGTTTTCCCGTAAATCCTTTGCATTTCCAGTGTGCCTTTCCCGCGGTGAGGAAACTCCCAGGGCTCCAAATTGGCCGTAGGGTAATCCATAATGTGCTTGACATCCCGGCCCCGTTCCAATACCAGCGCTTTTAATCCCTTTTCGCAAAGCTCTTTAGCAGCCCAGCCACCGCTGATACCGGTACCTATAACAATGGCATCATAGGTCATTGCCTTTTTTGCATCAGTTAAAATGTTTGTCATAGTTGTTAGTTTCTTGCGTTAGGATCAACATAATTTAAAGGCACGTTCCCATAATAATGGCCGGGGATCATTACATATTTATTAACTTTTTTTACCACATACTCCGAACTGGTATAACCCAATATGGTAAGTTCTTTGGCCATTTTAATAAATTTGCCCTGGTCGCTTGCCGGGTCTTCAGCCTGGGCCCGTTTAAGGACGACCAATCGCTGTTCTGTTGTACATTCAGCAAATGGTTTACCGGCGTCAGCTTTAGCCTTATCATTTGCCCAGTTCATCCCTTTATAAAAACTATCGTTCACATCTTTCTCGTAACAATCTGCAAGTATTTTTTGGATGAGCGCCGGAACGCCTAGTTCTTTTGCTCCCGGTGTATCAGTGGTCGGGATTATGGTATCCGCTACACTCGTGAGTAAAGGATTGTCGTCAGCGCTTAAGGACGTTCCTGGCTGATAGGTAACGGTTTTCGATAAGCCGTTGGCCCATGACGGCAGCGATATAGCGCTGCCAACTATAAATACCATGTTTCTTAAAGCAACACGTCTTTCCATTTTTCAGTCAATTGAATTTGTAAGCCTTGCAATTGGTAACAAGGCTCAGGAGCTGTTTTAATTATGATCTAAAATTAAAGCTTTGAATATCGAAACCGACAATTTTAGTGATTCAAATTTGCAACATCTTGGTTACAGCATATCATCTGATGTTTAATGCGAACAGTAACTTATTGTCTCGAATTAGTTATTAATTTAAAAAGAAATCCAACAACGCTTTTTGCACCTGGGCGGTCTGTTCCTGTACCAGCCAGTGACCTGAACCCTTAATGATGACTTCCTTTACGTTGGTTGCCACTAACCTGCAATGCGCTGCCAGGTAGGATCCGGCAGAATGGTCGGCACCTACAGAAAGCAATGGCATAGGCAGTTTCTTCTTCATTAACTCTACATTGTCTTTAGCGTCTTGCGAAAAAGCAGCAAACCAATTGAAAGTCCCCGTCGTAGCTCCGGGTACAGAATAGGCCCGGATAAACTCATTTGTTTCTGCTTGTGTAAATGGTTTTTTTACGTATCCCACCAACGGCCAAAAACTTGTCAAAAACAAGTCGGCCTTACCGGCGACTATTTCACCGGAATGTGGCATTCCGAAGAAGCCGAACCACCAGGCCTGTGCACGTACCTGGCTCCATACCGGTTCGACGCCGGGCAATAAGGCATCCATCAAAGCAATTTTTTTTACGTTGTTCGGAAATTGTGCCGCATAGGCGTAGGCAACCATCAATCCTATGTCATGACCGGCAAGATAGATTTGCGGATAGCCCAATGTCTTAATCAGTTCGTGTAAGTCGACTGCCATATTTTTCTTATCATACCCTCCAGCCGGTTTGCCCGATTCTCCAAGGCCTCTCAAATCGGGTGCGATTACTGTAAAATGTTTGGATAATTCAGGTAACAACCGGTTCCACATATACCAGTTTTGTCCGAAACCATGTACCAATAACAAAGGCTGACCCTTTCCACCAATAACATAGTGAATCTTAACTCCATTTACCTGCGCATATTGGTTTTTAAACCCGGCTGGAGGTAAAGCTGGCTTAATTTGGATCCCCCCTACACTAGCTCGTAACGCTCCGGCATTAACAATTATTAGCAGGACTATAAATAAAACCGCGAACTTATTTTTTGTTATTTTCATGTTTCCGATCGATTAGATGGTAGTTATTGGGTGAGTACATTATATTTAATAAATATATAAAATAAATGATAATAGGTGCTCGATGTTTGATATTAAAATTTATTATATTTGAGAAATACCTAAATAATAAGCAACTTAACTTATTCTGAATGAATAGGATAGTTAAAACCGAAATTATTATCTAAACCCCATAAACCATGGAACGACGCCTCTTTCTCCAAATCCCTTTACTTGCACCAGTTTTAGCTTTAGCAGCTCAAAATCAACCGAAAAAGACTCCGAAAGGTGGCTTTAAAGTTAAAGCGGGCAAAGACAGGTACCAGGAAGAATTAAACATTATGGGTGGACAATTCGATTGCAAACTATCCTCGAAAGACACGAATGGCGCTTTGTTGATTTACGATACCGTACGTCAGTCCAAAGGTGGCCCTGCCCTTCATCTTCATCATTACCAGGACGAATTGTTTTATGTAATTAAGGGGGAGTTTATAATAAAGGTAGGTGACGATATTCTTAACTTAAAAGCCGGCGACTTTGCTTTTGCGCCGCGTAAAATTCCGCACGCCTTTGCAAAAATAAATGAAGGGGATGCCCAGGTGCTCGTCATGTTTCAACCAGCCGGTTCTATGGAAGACTTTTTTTTGCAAATGAGCAAACTTGGCAAAGACATACCGAAAAACCAGGAAGCCACTTTAAAAGAATTATGGGCGACTCACGGAATGGAAATTGTAGGGCCGCCTTTGAAAGTTTAGAGAAAATACCCCGATTCCATCATCCTAAAAGCTTTTATATATCAGCAAAACGGGCGATGGTTTCACCTGGTGAACCGATCGCCCGTTGTTTTTAAATGTTTTTTCAGAACAAAAATCAATTTGTTTTCTTAATATATTCCTTGTTACCCGATGGCGATAAGGTATACTTGCCACCCTTTGGCCCCTCATAAATTGTTCTGCCTTTAGCATCCTTACCTACCGCTTTGTCTGCCGATTTATTTACAGCTTGCGTGGTAGATTTTGTACTCGCAGTGGTTTTTGCTTTGTCGGTAGAAGCCGTAGTTGCAGCGGCCGCTGTAGTGGCAGAAGCTGACTTGGCGGTCTTAGTAGTCTTGGTAGTACTGGTAGTACCAGCAGGCTTGGCTTCTTTTGTACTGGTTGATTTAGTTTTCGACGACTTCGAAGATTTGGCCTTTTTTGTCGTATCAACCGAAGAAGCGAAGGCACTTGCGCTGAGTGAAAGTATTGCGAATGACAACAACAACACAAATAATTTTCTCATACTTAATAATTTTAGTTTTAACAATTGATGTTAGTTTACGATAGAAAATAAGTACAAAATAGCATAGCAAATTTTTAGAACATACCGCTTAGTTTGTCCTTAATTCCGCTCAAAAAACCATCTGTAGCGGTAGATCCCCCTTGAATAAACGATTCTACTTTGTCGCCTAATCCCATTGGTAATTTTTCTTTCAAATGATCTATCACGGTTTCAATTGCGCCTTTCGCCTGGTCAAGAGAAATACCGGTTTTGCCTGAAATTTTTTGAATGAGCTCTTCCATAATTAATAGAATTTCCTGACTAAAATAATACGTTTCTTATACTGTATTAGTCTAAAATAATTAGGAATAAATAGTAAAGTTTAAATCTAGATAAATTGAAACGAAATAAAAAATAAATCATTAATTAAATTAGTTTCATTTTTTATTAAAAAGAAAGCTATATTTCATATTTAAAAATGAAACCACTTTATAGTTAATAAAAAATCGCTATTTGTTTTAATCTCCATAACTTCGAAAGAACGAATACTATTAGTGCGTGGTTGAGCCATAAATCACTCGCCAATATCGGTGGTGGTAATGTTTGCAGCCAAAATTAACTATTAGTTTATTGGTATATATTATTCGCATTAAATCAAAAACTTAAAATTATGGGAAAATTTTCAGTTAAAACAGGAAAAGACGGCCAGCACTATTTTAACCTTTTAGCAACTAACGGACAGGTTATTCTCAGCAGCGAAGGTTATACTACAACCGCTGCGATGCACAATGGCATTGAATCTGTAAAAAAGAACGCTCCTGACGACAAGCATTTCGACAGGGAGACTGCAAAAAATGGAAAATTTTATTTTAACCTGAAGGCCACCAACGGCCAGGTCATCGGCAAAAGCCAGATGTACGAAAGTACAGCCAGTCGCGACAATGGGATTGAATCGGTTAAAAAGAATGCCCCAGAGGCGCTTACCGTCGAAGAAGTTGAAAAATAAGTTTTTAACATTCATTTAATTGCGAAAGATTCTATGCCCATATTATGTTATTGCCCCGTACTTTTATCCTGTACGGGGTGTTAATACCAAATCTATTCATTTATGATATAGCATTATTTGGACGTATAGTCGGGAAACTTCATTGTGCGCCATATCGTTTTACCCTATCCCGGTGTTCAAAGCGATTTCTCATGTTCCACTTTTGAAATTGCAACCATACGCGTATCTAAAACGAGTGTTTTCCTTTTCTAAAACCTTTATTTTGTGTATACTTAAAACGACGTGTGCCTTGTATTTCTATTCCCAGGGGACGTGATGCCTTTCCTTTGGTTTCGGAATTGAGGTAACCGGGCCAGATCAAATTATGGCGACACACCTATCAAAAAACAGTATAAAAAATTATCTGCTTATTTTGCCGTTTATATTATTGGCGGTGACCGGTTTTGCGCAAACACAAAAGGATACGCTGTTCTTTACCAATGGCGAGAAACTGATTGGCGAACTAAAACAGATGTCCCAGGGCATAGCAAGCTTTGATGACGACGGTGTAGGCCTCATCAATGTTAAGTTCTATAAGCTCAGGAGTATCCACACTACAATGAGCACCTTGCGCATTGAAACTGTTGAAAAAGAATGGCTGTATGGTAAATTGGTACCTTCAGGGGTTAGAGACACTGTTTACCTGGACGATGGGGTACATCGCATAAAACTCGCCAGGAGCGATATTAGTTCCATCAGCCCTCTTAGGCAGCGTTTCTTTGACAAATTGGATGGTAACCTTTCTGCTGGTTTGAGCTTTTCCCGTTCGTCGTATATAGGACAATTTAACCTCAATGCCACCGTAAAATACACATCCCGGGCCCTTCAATCCGAGCTGACAGTAAATGAGCTGGGCAGTATAGATTCAACGGGCTTTTCAAGAGACCAGGAAAGCGTCGCACTCAGTTTCTACCATTACTTCGGAAATTCCAGCTGGTTCGGGGCAGCTGCATTAGGTTATCAGCGCAACCAGGAGTTGTCGCTTGCACATCGCTACCAGGGTATGCTGGGAGGCGGAAATAAGTTTGTATCCGATCAACATTTTGAGATACTGGCATTGTCGGGATTGGCAGCCAATACAGAAGAAAGTCTTACTGGAGTATCGTCGCAGGGGCTATTGGTAGAAATACCACTTATAGTGAAGTTGGACTATTTTAGGTTCAAAAGTCCGAATATGCAAATCAGCATGACAAATGCCGGTTATTTAAGTTTATCGCAAACGGGACGTTACCGTTACGACGGGACTATTTATTTCTCGTGGGAGCTTATATCGAATTTCTATTTCACTACCAATCTGTACGCCAATTACGATAGCAAACCGGCGGATATTGGCTCTGGTAAACTCGACTACGGCATAGTAATGGGTATTTCGTTTAGGTTTTGACACGTGAATCGGCAATCATTAAATATCTAAAAATTCAGCGGCTTCGAACTATAAACATGATATTCACCAGGAGCAAGCGTCATGGTGTAATTCGTATTAGATACAGCTATACTGGCACCGGTAATATTATCGTACCATGTGCCGGTTGCGGGAAATACGACGTTAACCGTGAGACTTACCACATCAAAATTTCCAACAATTTCAACACTTGCCGTCGGATCAACGAGTTGAACTGTTTTAACAGAAGTTGAGAGATTATATGTAAAGTTTGTAGTTGCAAAAACCGGATTTTTGATCTTCATATTTATCATTTTTGAATATACACTATACAGATGTCTCCTGTTAGGATCAGTATTATAGTTCCATAAAATGGGTTTGTCGCCTGTACGTCCATTTTGATTTATACTGATATCGTAACCCAATTCTTCAAACTGCCATATCATTTTTGGCCCCGGCGAGGACATTAAGAATGCAGCGGCCATTTCTTCGCGCTTTAATGCCGTTGGGATATCCATAGTGCTGTAACTTCCGTTCGAGTTTCCATAGGTTTCATTTTTGTACATCGTACGCTCTTCATCGTGACTTTCCCAATAGGCCACCAGGTTATAGGGGGCTGTAAATCCATAACCATCATAAAACAAGCCCGACAGGTCCCAACTTGGATTTGTAGCATAACCCATAGTGGCCTGCTCTGCGGATGAGCTTAAATTGGTCCACATCATCATGCCCTGGTTGGCCAGCACACTTTCCTCATTATTGGCAGCGAAATACTCCAGGATCACATAAAAAGTAGGATCAATGGCTTTCATGAAGTTATTATATTTTTGCCAGATAGCTACCCGGCTCGCATCATAGTTGGCCCACGAAGCTTCGTCGGCTGTTTGCGTTTGAGTAAAACCCTTAGCTTCATCAAACCTAAAACCATCTATGTGATATTCCTGCATCCAGTACTTCATCACATTTTCGGTATAGTATGCTGTTGCTGCACTCTGGTGATTAAGCTGATACCCAACAGCGTCAGGGTGCATATTGGTTTGATCAAACCAAGGGTTGCTGGCTGACGGTGCACCATTTGCGGCTGCGTACATTTGTATCATCGGCGATGAGCCAAACTGATCTTCCAGCACAATATCCTGTATCACAGCTATTTCTTTGGCGTGACAAGCATCTATAAAAGCCTTATAAACATTTTTAGGGCCGTAATATTTATCGAGGGCAAAACCAAAATCGGTATTATAGCCCCAGGAATCATTCCCTTCAAACTCATTTACCGGCATCAGCTCAATCGCGTTAACACCCAGATTAGAGATATAATTTAAAGTATCTATCAGGGTTTGATAGCTATGCGTCGCCACGAAATCGCGAACCAATAATTCATATATGACCAGGTTTTTTGGCGCAGGGCGGGTAAATGATGTTGTTTTCCACGTGTAAGCCGGCGGGTTAGCCTGAAATTCGCTTACATAACCTGATTGTCCGCTGGGATATGGTTTCAGGTTGGGATATACGGTATTTGGAATCGAGGGATCATTTGCAGGATCTAATATTTTTTCGGTGTATGGGTCGGCTATTTTTATTGTGCCATCAATCAAATACTGGTATGAATATTCAGTTGCAGGGTTGATATTATCCACCTGAACCCACCAGCGGGTACCATCGGGTGTTTCATTCATGGTAACGGCCTGCCAGTTATTAAAATCACCGCTTACGCTAACCGTCTTTTTGCCGGGGGCATATAAATTAAAGATAACCGATGTTCCCGAGTTGATAAACGTAACTCCGTCTACAGTACCGGTTGGAAGCGGTTTACCATTAGGTATTGTAGTAGTTGTTGTATTGCCAGAATTATTGGCAGGCTTATCTTTTTTGCAGGAAATAAAACACGCTGCAATTATTAATATATATAAAAACCTTCTCATTAGTTAATTGATAATACCCTCTTCTTCTCCTTTTGATATCGCACGAAGACCACAACAATACGTAAATATCCTGGCAATAGCTATAAATTTTAAAAAGCTAACCCGGTTAATACCGGGTTAGCTTGTAATATTAGATTCAGACGATAAAAACAGCTGATTCTACCAAATTATCTGTATTGTCTTACTTAACTGAATAAGTTGCAGTGACAGACGCTGGCGATCCAAATGTAGTTATCGGAACACCAAATGTTACTGTGTAGGTACCATTTGAAGGAACCGGGATGTTATTGTTGCTTGTATTATTTAATGTATTGGCTACTCCATACCCCGCAGAACCTGATTTTGGAATACCCCAGCTATTTCCCCAAGCGTCATCTTGCCTGATTTTGAATGAACCGGAAGAAACTAAAGGCAAGGTGGCAGCCCAGCTTTGGTTAACATCATTGACAAATTTCATCGGTACGTCAGTACTCCAACCTTGTGCTGCATCGCCAATAACTGTGTAATAATCAGCCGGCGCAATTGTTAGTGTATTGGTATTGGTATTAAGTGTCACTACATAATAACCAGGCGTCGCGGGCGCGTAGAAGTTATTACCGGTGGTACCAAATATTGTTGGATAGCTAAGGGAGGTACCGGTTCCAGGTGACGCAGTAGTGGCATATTTTGTCCAGTTCCCTTTAACAGGCACTACCAGGAACTGGTTATTGCCGGCGGTAAAATTGATGATACCGGTATAAATTCCGTTGGAGGTAGCGGACAATAAACTATCCAACATCGGGCCGGGATTAGCCCAGCCTTCATAAGCGCCGGGAACATATACCCATGCAGCTAAGTTAAACGGCGTTACAGTAAGGTTCACTACATTTGAATATACCGGCGTTATGCTGGCCGAAACGCTATGCGCGATACGTACATTTACATGGCCTGTAACTCCTCCTGTAAGGTTTAGCTTTAAAAGCAGTGCGTTAAAGTCGCCGGTTGAATAGCCTTGTGAATAAGTTTTAGTGGATAATGTAACCGACATTGGTTTTGCCCAATTGTCGCCCGCTGAATCAATTTGTAAAGTATTGGTTACAGCCGCTTGAAAGCCATAGTCAGGGGCGGTAAAGGTGAAATTGATAATTTGCGTTGGGTCGTTTAGTTTAGTTTTATCTAATATAACAGTGGTTGCGGATGACGTAAGTGCGCCTGCCTTGCCCCCGTTCGAAGTGACCAGTGTTCCATCCTTTTTGCAGGCTGATAGCATGAGCAAACCTATGCTGCCCACTGCTAATAATTTTGTCAGTACTTTTTTCATATCAATATTTTTTAATTTCAATTTTAATTAATACCCTGTGTTTTGTTTAAGGTTAGGATTTGCAGCTAAATCACTCTGCGGCAATGGAAACACGTTCCTGAAATCGGGAACACCGGTACCATTTGCAACACCACCTTTAAACGGCCACACATAAGAAGCGCTTGTAAATAAACCATAGCGTATTAAATCCGTGCGGCGGAAACCTTCCCAAAACAACTCACGTGCTCTTTCGTCTAAAATAAACTGGAGGGTAAGCTGTCCTGAGGTGATATCACCTGCTGCTGCGTTGCCACCGTAGGCGCGGGTACGTATGTTGTTAATATAACCAAGAGCAGTAACAGGATCACCGCCTGCACCACCCCGTAAGGTTGCTTCAGCATATATCAGGTACATTTCGGGTAAGCGGAACAATGGCAAATCCACATCACAGAAGGTTGGATCCTGTCCCGGGGCGCCTGTGCGGGTAACATTTCTGAATTTGGTTACGCCAATGCCGTTAGAGAACGTTGTAACACTGCTGATAGCCAGCGATTGGCCCGGGTACCAAAACTCTGCACGCGTGTCGGGATTGCCATTGTTAGGAAAAATCGAACCGTCTGTAGTTGGCGGGGTTGGGAACAATGCTATAATATTGCTTGTAGTTCTTGATCCGTTGTAGCCGCTGCTTATTCCAAATTTTGCTGCGGGCATTGAACCGCCAACAGGGGCGTGCGTTAAATACTGCGAACCACCATAAGTTTGCGTTTTTACGCCATCATAGTTTATAGTGAAAATAAATTCACTCGTTGTGCCGCCACCAGGTATACTGTTTAAATTATCATCAGCAAGCATCAATTGAGTAAAATCAGGGATCAGAGCGTAACCCGTTGTATTGATAACCTTTTGTGCATAGGTTATAGCATTGCCATAATCGGCTGTGCCGGTATATACCTGGGCATTTAAATATACGCGCGCTAACAATGCCCACACTGCTGCTTGGTCTGCACGGCCATACAAATTTTTATTTGGTGCAACCATCAGCGGGTCAATTGCTTTCAACTCACTTATGATATAAGCATACAGGTCTTTCCTGGCTATTTGAGTGGGGAGAACTGATCCTATCTTGGAGGCTTCGGTTATAAATGGCGGGTTGCCAAAAATATCCATTAAAACCCAGTATTGGTAGGCGCGTAAAAACCGCGCCTCGGCCCTGTAGTAATTAATAGTTGTTGCATCGGCGCCGGTGATACCATGGCTGGCTAATAACGCTGGGGTGGTTTGCTGCAGGAAGTTATTACAAAGCGTAATCTGGTACATGGAACGGTAATATAACCCCTGTGAAATGGCATTAGTTTGCGACCAAACCATGTTGTGCAAATCCTGCACTCCGGGGTCGCCGTAGGTAATCACGGCTTCGTCGGTTGTCAATTCCTCGCAATTCCAAAACAAGCGAAAAAAATCTGATGTACCTTCATCGATACCTGCTATATCGCCCGGCCCGCTTGGGTTATAAGGTCCGATATTACCAGTGAGTGCCATGCTTCCATAAACCTTGGCCATTGCCTGGGTAATGCTTGCCGGATCGCTGAACACCTGCTCAGAAGTAACCGCATCATTTGGAGAAAGGACCAGGTTTTTTTTGCACGATATGATGTTAACCGCTAATAAGCCTGCTGTTAACAATATTTTTATTGAATTTCTTTTCATGTTACATTTATTATTGTAAATCAATTACAAATTTTTATAAACTAAGATTTAAACCTAATACGTACGTTCTTGGCCGCGGGTAAAGATTATTATCAATACCATTGGTTACTTCGGGATCTACGCCTGTATAGTCAGTGATAATAAACACATTCTGTACGTTTGCGGTGATCCTCAAATCGCCGGTATTTTTAAATATTTTACCAAAATTATAACCTACGTGTATATTATCCATTCTGAAAAACGAGGCGTTTTCAACAAAATAATCAGACAAATACTCATTTGATGCATTAACACCGCTGAAGCCGGTTGTCAGAACACTGCTTGAACCATTGAAAAGGCTGATCGGGTTTATAAAGTTACTCTTAAAACCAGTACTTGAAGACACATTGTTATATACATAGTTGCCTAAGCTTGCTCTTGCTGAAAAGCCAGCGCTCCATTTTTTAATCCTTACTTCTGAATTAATACCAAAATATTCTTGCGGATCAGGGCTCTTACCTACCGCTAAATCTGAACTGTTGATATTGCCGTCCCCGTTTTTGTCAACAAATACACCATCAAGCGGCTTTCCATTGGTTCCATACACCTGCTGATAGGTATAAAAAGAGTTTTTAGGAAATCCCACCTGGTCTATTTGTATTGTAGTTCCAATACCGCCGGATATACCTCCTACTGGTAATCCAGGGAAATTAGGATTAGGAACTTCAGTTAAATTGGTTATTTTATTCCTGTTTATAGTGGCATTTAAACCTGCGTTCCATGATATATTCGGATTGTCAATTATTTTCACGTTCACGCTAAGTTCCGCACCCCTATCTTGCATATCGCCAACATTCGCAACAATTTGATTACCAAAGTTGCTGCCGGCCGGTTGGTTAATCGTGGCAAGCAAATTTTTTGTTTTCCGGTAATAAAAATCTAAACTGCCGGTAATACGGCCATTGAGGAAGCCGTAGTCAAAAGCAGCATTCGT
>DASXMZ010000343.1:0-5994 GCA_036495385.1 Mucilaginibacter sp.
AAGAATATACTTTCGCAGAAGGGATTAAAAGCAATGGAATCCATAGGATCGCCTTTTGACCCTGACCTGCAGGAAGCGATTACAAATATACCTGCCCCTACTGAAGATTTGAAAGGAAAAGTGGTTGATGAAATGGAAAAGGGTTACACACTTAATGACAAAGTAATCAGGTTTGCAAAAGTAATAGTAGGAGCGTGAATAATTATTGAATGAATGAATTATTGAATTATTGATTTGGACAACTTCAATAAAGTTTAATCGTCAAATCAATAACTTAAAAAATTCAATAAATCAGTAATTCAATAAATCAATAATTAAAAAAAATGGCTAAAAGAGATTACTATGATGTATTAGGTGTAGCGAAAGGTGCCGATGCTGACGAAATAAAGAAAGCTTACCGTAAGATGGCTATAAAATACCATCCTGACAAAAATCAGGGTGATAAAGCCGCTGAAGATAAGTTTAAGGAAGCTGCCGAGGCATACGAGGTGTTGAGTAATCCTGAAAAAAAGCAGCGTTATGACCAGTTTGGCCATGCAGCTAATGCACATTCGGCCAACGGCGGTAATTATGGCGGCAGCATGAATATGGAAGACATATTCAGTCAGTTTGGAGATATATTTGGCGGCGGCAGTCCATTTGAAGGTTTCTTCGGTGGCGGCAGACAAAGCGGCAGTTCCGGCGGTCGCAGGGTAACACGTGGCAGTAACCTGCGCATTAAGGTAAGGTTGACGCTTGAGGAAATTGCTAACGGCACCGAAAAGAAGATAAAAGTAAACAAACAGATTGTTTGTAAAACCTGCGATGGTACCGGTGCAAAGGATCGTTCATCTTTCCAAACCTGTAAAACTTGTGGTGGCTCTGGTGCGGTACGCAGGGTAACCAACACCATATTGGGGCAGATGCAAACTACCAGCACTTGTCCAACTTGTAACGGAGAAGGTTCTACTATACTATCAAAATGTAATGTATGTTCAGGCGATGGCGTGGTACGTGGCGAAGAAACCATCAGCATAAACATTCCGGCTGGGGTTAGTGAAGGCATGCAACTGAGCATGGGCGGCAAAGGTAATGCAGCCCCAAGAGGCGGCCTTCCCGGCGACCTGATTATTCTTGTTGAAGAGATCCCACACGAGACATTGAAACGTGATGGCAATAACGTTATATACGACCTGCACATCAATTTTGTTGATGCCGCTTTAGGTACCAGTGTTGAAGTGCCGACAATCGACGGCAAGGTTAAAATAAAAATAGATCCCGGAACACAAGGCGGCAAAATCCTTCGTCTGAAAAGCAAGGGTGTGCCCGAAGTGAATTCCTATCACCGCGGCGACCAACTGGTTCATATAAACATCTGGACGCCGAAGGCTTTAAGCAAGGAAGAGCGCGAAGTGCTTGAAAAATTGCAAGGCTCGCCAAACTTTAAACCAAATCCAGGCAAAAATGAAAAGAGCTTTTTTGAACGGATGAAGGAATATTTTGAATAAGAGAAAGTCCGAAAGTCAGTAAAGACCGAAAGTCTGAAAGAAAAATAAGCGCATATAAGCCCAAAATCTCGCCGATTTTGGGCTTATTGTTAGGAGATGCAAGTATGTACTTGTGTACTTGCGATAAAAATTTTTTAATTGAGCTATACTATTCTTCTTATAGCCGATTTTAATTCGTTAATAAAATATTTAATTATTCTTCGTTGCTCGACAACATCTAACTTAACATCATAATTATTAGATATGACCTGTTTATCGTTGCTGTCAGCTATTGTGTAATGGTATTTATAAAAATTAATTTTCCACCTTATTGAAATACCGACAGAACTTTTTGCATTCCTGAACTCAAAAAAATTACAGTTGTAATAAATGTGATCGAAATTGACATCCGGAAACTGTATAATAAATTTCACATCCGTAAAGGGGATTTTCAAATATTCGGTTCCAGTCTCTAACGGGAGTTCAATTGCCAAGAATTTCTCATTGGATTCGAAAAACTCATCAAACTCATTTGCCTTAAGTGTAATTTTACGAAATAAGGTATATAGAGAAGTCTTAATAAGGTCAAGAATCGTATCGTTAGATTTTTTGGGTCTGATCTCTACTTCGTTTTTTAATTCCATCTTAAACAAAGCAATCTCCTTATCAATATCCTCATCTTCATCGATATCACCCCCTTGAGCCGCTTTTAAATACAATTGCAATGAACTTTGTAATCGTTTGGCTATATACTCAATAAAGGGCCAGTTATCATTGTTGTCTGCTCGACTTAACAGCGCATAATAATTTTGCCGGTCATCCATTTTTATTACCACTGGTGGATAGCCTTTTTGCATCAGGATCAGGTTCATTAAAATACGTGACAGGCGGCCATTACCATCGTCAAAAGGATGTATCGAAACAAATTTGTGATGAAACAGCGCAGCCGTCACAACTGGATGAATAGCCTTGTTATCGATAGCTTCGGTATACCATTCCATTAATTCCTGCATTTTGCCAGGTGTTTCTTCAGGCGTGGCGTAGTAATGTGTTTCTCCGGTTGAGGTTTTTACATGATTGGGTTGGGTTTTATATTCACCCAATGTAATTTGTTTGGTTGTGGCTAAACCTTCGGCCGTTTGGGCTTTAGTGGCATAGGGTTCAACCAGGATCATCTTATGCAAACTTCTTATATCAGCTTCCGATATCGGCCTGGTATCTTTTACAATCTCCAATAAAAAATTGATGGCTTCATTATGTCCTCGTATATCTAAATGGTCTTTCAGAGGCTTACCTTTTGCAGTAATGCCCTCCATCAGGAATGCTATTGTTTCGCCATATGTTAAGCGGTTACCTTCAATAGCGTTTGAATGGTAATTCCAGTCTAACCGTAGTTTTTGCATTACCCTGCCTTCCACGTCCGCGGGCAAAGGGCGCATTTCATCGATTTGCTTTTTCAAAGCATCAACTTCGTACAGTAGTTCAACTTTGCTAAACTCGATCTCCAGTTTAAAATCCATCCTTTAAAGATATGAAAATACTGTAAAGGGAAATAAACCTTTTACCCTTCACCTCAACTCCTGTTACAAATTATACTCTATTTTGTCACTATTTCACATCTGAGATTTCAAATACTCCCGGTATATTAGTATCATTAAATTATTTCGAAATGATAGCAAGTACAAAATTTAAAACTGTAGAAGAGTATTTTTCCACCTTTCCTGAGAGTACTCAAAATATTTTGGAAGCGATCAGGAAGGTGATCAAAGCCGCGGCCCCTCAGGCCAAAGAAGTGATCAGTTACAATATGCCGGCGTTTAAACTGCATGGTGTACTGGTTTACTATGCCGCACATAAAGAGCATATTGGTTTTTATCCGACAGCGGCTCCCATTGAAATATTTAAAAATGAATTGTCGGCCTACAAATATTCAAAGGGTGCAGTACAATTCCCTATCGGCGAACCAATGCCTTTTGATTTGATCACCAAAATAGTAAAATTCAGGGTAGAGACAGATATGGAAAAAGGTCGCAAGTGAGAGGAATTGTTATTACACCTGCTGCTGTTAACTTTTATAGCAGATGAGAAAATAAAATTTTTCTTTTTGTTTTGCTGTCCAATTTTAGTTTTCTCAGTCGTTATTGTGATATATACAATATATACTAACAATTAAAATTTAAAAAGATGGAACAACGAATTAATGTCACGGAAAAGGGCCGTACGGCAATGCAGGCATTTTATGGCTTCTCGAATTATCCGTCGAAATCGTCAGTTGAACAGTCGCTTTTAAATTTAATTTATTTCAGCGTGTCGCAAATCAATGGCTGTGCTTTTTGTCTGGATATGCACTCGAAAGATTTGAGGGCAGAAGGGGAAACTGAACAGCGCCTTTATGTTTTGGATGCCTGGCGCGAAGCCCCTTTCTACACCGAAAAGGAGCGTGCTGCATTGGAGTGGGCCGAGGCGCTTACAAAACTTACTGCCGTTATGGTGCTCGAAGAAATTTATAATGATGCAAGAAAACATTTTTCCGCAATGGAATTGATTGATTTAACATTTGCGGTTATTGCCATTAATGGTTACAATCGTATTAATATTGCTTTCGGAGCGCCGGTTGGTACCTACAAGGTTGGTCAATTCGCGGCTTAATCAATTAAGTTATTTAAACAGGATTGACAGGGATGAGTTGGGCCATAAAAAAATATTCTTCTTTATGGTCCAATTTTGGATCCAGCCAGTTTTTATGGTGATGTAAGACTAAAAATATAAATTATGAACCAGGTAAGTAATACCCCAAAAAATTCCAGAGCCCGCTTAATTGTTTATTGGATTTTAACCGGCTATTTGGCTTTTGAACAAGTCTTTAGTGCCACATGGGATTTTAACTGGCTTAACAAAGGATTTTCACTCAACATGATGAACCATCTTGGCTACCCTTCTTATTTCTTGGTTATTAAAGGCGTTTGCAGCCTTCTTTCCGCTCCTGTTTTCGTTCTTCCTGGCATGCGCTTGCTTAAGGAATGGGCTTATTTTGGAACTTTCATAATTTATACAGGCGCTATTGCCTCTCATCTGGCGGTGGGAGATAGCTTCCAAACCTTGATACCGCCAATTGTTTTTTTGTTAATAGCTGTTGCATCATGGGCTTCGAGGCCTGCCTCCCGTCGTCTCGTGCCGGTTTGACCCCGTTGCCGATGAAAACCGCGGCTAAATGCATTTATACTGATAAACTTAGTTTTTAAAACTTAAGTTTGCCTAAACTGTAAAAAGAACATTGCGATATTTCTTCCACATAGCCTATCATGGTACACGGTATAGCGGCTGGCAAAAGCATCCGAGGGCATTGAGCGTGCAGGAAGTTTTAGAGACTGCTATGGGCAAAATACTGAAAGAACAAGTTGCCATAGTAGGATGCGGCCGCACGGATGCACATGTACATGCCAGTCAGTATTTTTTTCATACGGATATCGAAAAAGAATGGGATTTCGACCTTTTTTTCAGGCTGAATAAAGTATTGCCTGATGATATTGCCATTTTTGAAATCATCCCTATGCAGGGTCAGCCGCACGCCAGGTTTGATGCTATAAAGCGCTCATACGATTATTTTATTCACACCTATAAAGATCCTTTTCTGAATAGGTTCAGTTCGCTTTACTCTTTACATGATCTTGATATCGATAGCATGAAAGCAGCAGTAGCACTGCTTCCATTATATAATGATTACCGCGGGTTTTGCAAATGCCCCGACAGGATTGATCATACGCTTTGTTATGTTTCTTCGGCGAACTTATTTATCGATAATAATGGCGAAAGGTTAAGGTTCCAGATCACCGCCAACCGATTTTTAAGCAAAATGATAAGAATTATAGTTGGACGCTTACTGGAGATTGGCAAAGGATTAATGAGTGTCGACGAATTTGAACATTACCTCATCAATAAACAAACACCAAAAGTTATTATCCCGGCATATCCGCAAGGGCTTTACCTATCAAAAGTTACTTATCCCTACCTCGATATTCCAACCCGCACAGCATTTTCTGCCATTCTTCAAAACAGTTTGGATACCGACTGGCAATTGATATAAATAGCGACCCTTGTGCTTATTTAAAAGGCCTCGAAAATGCGATTAAAAATATTGATATAGAACATTTTAGCTTTCTGAAAGTAATTTTCTTTTGATTATTATTTTGTACCTTTAACTTAATATCTAAATCACCTATTTATATTTTGTTCAAAATACCCCGCTCAAACCTTTTTACACCTTTTACCTATGATTTCAGTTTCAGAGAACTTGATATTACAGGGACTTCAATCCGGAGGGTTTTTAAGGCGTACTGCCGAAAAAGAACTTTATAAAGCATTTTTTTATTTAATACGGGAAGCCGAAAAAAAATACGGCATTCCTGAAGAAGATGCTGCGAGCATATACAGCGATACAGTTATTGCAATCATAAATAACATAGCTTCCGGCAAGTTTGAAGGGCGCTCTTCCCTTAAAACATACATTTATCAAATTTTTTCTAATAAA
>DASXMZ010000344.1:0-3399 GCA_036495385.1 Mucilaginibacter sp.
CAGCGCGTTGTGATTGTCAAATGCATAGTCCGAGGTAAACTTAAAGGCGCTGCATACATTAATCGCCTGGTTAAGGTAATCTTGCAACGTTGTAGTTATTTCAGGATAATAAATATCCATTCCGTTTTGGCGTTGCTGTGCGTTTCTCAGGTCCTCATTGGTATAATTAAATTTATATAGTATTTGTGTTATAGAGTCAATCTGCTTACGTACCGCTTTAAGCTCCGCCTGGCTTTTTCCCGACGAATCTTTTAATTGCCTGAATTGAGCGAGGTACTGATTTAAATAATTATTTGATTTGAAAGGTTCTACTATAATCTGCGTAATCAGATTGGGGTCCTTTGGTACCAATCCCCTGCCACCTAACGGGTAAACGATGATATATTGGCTGCCAGAAGCCTGTACGGTTACCAGCGTGGCATCGCTTTTAATAGCCGTATTAAAAACCCCGGCGTCATCGGTGGTTGAAGATTTACCGTCGATAAAGACTGTATAATTTTTAACCGGGCTGTTATTGCACATTATTTGTCCTTTAAACATGCTGGCCTGCGCTTTGCAGAAAAGAATGTTTGCTAGAAAAACAGCTGCCAGTGTACAAATTTGTTTCATAGTTAATGAATCTGCAGGGTGAGCGGCACTTTTCTGGAAAGCATTTGGGTGTTATTGTAACATAGTTTGGATTTATAATATACTCTTACAGGTAATTCCGTACCTTCTTTAATTGGAATTGTGAGCTTGAAGTTGCCAAATTCATCAGTCTTACAGGTAAATGAGCCATCTGCTAATTCAATAACTGCCTGTTGCACCGGTTGTCCCCCGGTATTAACGACAATGCCACTGATCGCCGTGGAATCCGGTTTCTTTTTCAAATGGATTTCAGCCGGCAATCCGGAAGAAGGTACTTTAATTTCCTGTGCTGATACATAGTAATCGGTGACCACCGGAATTACGGTAATTTTCTTGCCCTGGACATTAGTTGATATTTCTGTAAAATTAGCCGTGCCATTTAAAATCTGGCTCGAATCGGGCTTATCAAATAATACCTTTATTATACCGCCATTGATCAGCTCACTTTTATCGGCCGATCCAAAAACCGTAAACCTGAGCGTGAAGGTTTTGTCGGCGGGCGAAAACTTAATTCCCAGGTAAATCACGATGACGAAAATAACGGTAGGACCGCCAAGTTCCAATGTTCCGCCGTATGCCTTTCCTGTGTATTTTGCATGCGATTTTAGTGCACCAAAGAGAAAACCCGCAGCAATCAAGCCAACAAGCACCAGCAAAAAATAGAATATCTGAGGTTTAATGTCGCCCGTGGTGTTACTAAAATTAATCAGCACAACTGCTACAGCAACAAACAGGATAAATCCGAAAGCAGATATGATAACCCAGGTCAATTGCGAAATTCGATTTTCGGGTTTCGGAACCATTATATTGCCTTTAGGTGAAAAATAAAGCTACCTTAATTTTTTCTAAAAAGCAATTAAATTAATTTAAACCATGTATTCTTTTAACACAAGAAACTCATCATATCTCAACATTAAAATAATTAACAATCACATTAAAAGAACTGTGCATTTTACTTCGATTCGATTTCAAATCCAATTATATCAACCTTCAGCGCTTCTGCAGCAAATGTTTTTTGCTAACATAAAAACATAGTCTTAATTATTATCGTACAACGCTTCGTGTAAGCCTGTGTTGTACAAAATTTATATGAGTAATAAGATATTCGTTTTTCTGTTTCTTACTATCTGCTTTAAGTTAACCTCCGCTCAAACAGCGTTTACCTCTGATGAACTTTTCCAACAGGCACGTAAAGCAGCTTTTGATGAAAAAAACTACTCAAAAGCAATCAGCTTAAGTAAACAAGCTCTTGCTAAAAGTCCGGGCTATTCAGACATCGGGGTCTTTTTAGGGCGTCTTTACACATGGTCTGATAAACTTGATAGCGCGCGTGCGGAATTTAACCTGGTATTAAGCAAGCATCCCGACAATGAGGACGCTTCGTTTGCATACGGCAGCCTCGAATATTGGAATAATAATTCGTCCAAAGCGCTTCAATACGTGCAGAATGGCTTAAATTATCATTCGCAGTCAAAAGACCTTTTGCTATTAAAGGCAAAAATATTGAATGACCTTAAACGATATAAGGACGCTAATAATACTTTAGACAGTTTAATAAAAGCAGACCCTCAAAATGCAGCCGCACGTGCACTGGCTGCCAGGATAAAAGATAACGCTGCCGGAAATAAAATTGGCGTCACCTATGATTATATTTATTTCGATAAGCAATATAATAGCCCGTGGCAACTGGCCACTATTGAATATAGCAGGCGTACCGGCATAGGTTCGGTTATAGGCATGGTTAACTACGCCAACCGTTTTGATTCAAATGGCTTTCAATATGAAATTGACGCATATCCCCATATTTCAAAAATGTTTTATGCTTATGCGAGCGTAGGTTACTCAGCAGATGTAAGTTTATTCCCAAAGTATAGAACAGGATTTTCATTGTATGCTAACTTGCCTGCGAGTTTCGAAGGTGAACTTGGTTTCAGATACCTTTATTTTACCGGCAATACATGGATATATACGGCCTCCGTTGGTAAGTATTATAAAAACTTCTGGTTTAATTTTCGAACTTATCTAACACCATCAAATAGTTCAATTTCAGAATCATTTACTTTTCGGGTAAGATATTATACCGGAGGACCTGACGATTACCTGTCGTTAGGTATCGGTACTGGTATTTCCCCAGATGATCCCCGTAATATTATATTGCTTAATGGCAGTAACAATTATACACTACACTCTAATAATATCTCCACTGCTTTTTATCATTCATTTAAACGGCTAAATGTTTTTTTCCTTAGCGCAAGCCTTGAAAATCAAGAGTATGAATACCAAACATACGGCAATCAGTTAGATTTGGGAGTGGGTTACTTAAGAAGATTTTAATCAAAAATGAATAAAAAACGCCTTCTGCAATATTCAATTTATTTTGTTTTACTATTTCCGCTTTGGATGTGGCTTGTTTGGTTTTTAACCCCGAAAACTAAACTTGTTATTGCAATTATCGACAAAACAGTACTTGACAGGGGTGGACAGGAGCATGTTTCACTTAACTGGATATTGAACAATCATCGCTTTGCCAAAACAAGCACCGACC
This sequence comes from Mucilaginibacter sp., assembly GCA_036495385.1. Classification (GTDB taxonomy): domain Bacteria; phylum Bacteroidota; class Bacteroidia; order Sphingobacteriales; family Sphingobacteriaceae; genus Mucilaginibacter. The sequence goes on from DASXMZ010000344.1 coordinate 3,173, forward strand.
TTTATCATATCAGCAGTGACTATTATGGTTTTTTTCCGGGAGACGATGAGAAATTCCGAACCAAAGGCTTAGAAAGATTTTCGACCGATCAATTAAAACAATTAAGCAACGATGCCGACCTGGTTTATTTTACCGATACCTATGGGATTTATAAACAAGAATGGTATAGTCAAACAGCAAGTACCGAAAGGTCGGGTATTTTATACGGCGGCCTTAGTGAACAAGAC
>DASXMZ010000345.1:0-14687 GCA_036495385.1 Mucilaginibacter sp.
AGACAATGATAAAGCATATACCCGGTAAGAAATAAAAATAAAATCTCACCTCATATGGCTTTTAAATAATAAGCTGTATAAAAACTTGAAATTACAGGTTCATCCATATGTGATATAGTTTGTTAAAGCAGGAACGTCGGGCTATCAAATGTATATAAATTTTTGAATAGGAAAAAGGATGCGCGGAGGTATCCCTCTTAGTCCCGGGCAACTGCAGGCGTGCCGACCAGCCATACAATATCTCCGATCATTATTATACCCATCGGTACAAGGTCGGCCAGGGTATTATGTGAGCCAAATGCATCATGACCTGTGTTATTGAAACCATGTATAATATTTGCAATATTTATAACAAGGGTAATGGCTGTAAATACATTAAGCCCGATAATTCCCCACCTTGAATGCGGCCTCACTTGTCCGCCAACTACCTGGGGGTTAAAGAATCCAATACTCAGGATCAGCAGGATTAAAAGAATAATAAACTGGAAAAAATAAACAAACAGCTGAGAATCCTGAGGTATAAAATGGCCGCCCGCCCAACCATAACCGGCAGCGACCAATATAATTGCTGTAACTTTTAATTTAAAGATTAATGTTTTATTGGTTGCCATGATACACTAATTTATCTAGTATAAAAACAATTTTATATTAGAGTCTACTCTTAACAGCTTGTTACTTAAGTTGATAAATAAGAATTGATTGTATACCATCGAAGAAAAAAAAGGGAACCAACATTACGCCGGCCCCCTTCGGAATTTAGAGAGAGATTCTTTATTTATTTCATGCTATTATGAATTTGATTGATGGCGTCCAGGTGCTTCTGTACAACGGGAGCTGTTTTGGTGGCAAATGCTTTCAGGTCGGCATCTTTGCCATTCTTTGCTTCGTCGTTCATCAAGTCGAGTGTTTTTTTATGTCCATCGATCATGGCATCAACGTAAGCTTTGTCAAAATCGGTACCGGTTTTTGCACTTAAGTCGTCTATCTTTTTCTGATGATCCGCATCAACATTCATCGGCAGCATCATATTTTTTGTTTTGGCTATGCCCATCAGTTCGTCGTTTGCTTCGCCGTGATCGGTAACCATCATGTTTGCAAAATCTTTGATCTTTGCGTTTGTAGTTTTGCTTGCGGCAAGTTTGCCCAGTGCCACTTCGGCCATGCCGCCTATAGCGGCTTTAGTAGCGAATGTACTGTCGGGGTTTGAAGCCATCGGCATTGCACTCATTTTTGAGGTATCTGTTGCCATTTTTTTAGCGGTGTCGGTTGCCGAAGCCGTGCTATCCATGCTGCCGTTACCGCTTTTACTTTTACACGCCTGGAATAGCCCAAAAGCCAAGGCTATCAGGGTAATTACTGTTAATTTTTTCATTGGTTTTGCCTTTAAGTTTATACATTTTCAACAAATGGTTTTAAAATTAGTTTTGAAGTAATTTAAGAGTAGTAGAAATAGGCGTGGGCGATAAACTTATAGCGTTCGGAAGATCAAAAAAATTGCACTTTGTAATGCAACACAAAGTTATTTGTGGTTCATTTAATGATTGTCCCGCTCATAGCCGCGGAGGCCTATTACTTTTTGTCTTGATACAAAAAGTAACAAAAAAATCAAGTCACCAGAAATGCTTCTTTGCCGCCAAGAGCCTTTGCGCACAAGCAGGAAAAACAGCCAGGGCTGCAATCTTTTTGCTTTTTTAACCCTTGTCCGTTTTATACCCTGCATGCAAAAAGTTGCTATGCCCCGGCCCACTTCACAGGCCTGCTGTTTTTCATGCTTTTTCCCGAAGCCGTTCTGCTGCCAAGAAAACAAAAAAATCATCACCAAAGAACACAATCATCTTTTTAAATCAATATCAAAAGCGGGCAAAGGCATGTCATAACGGCGGGCCGGGCGTATGGCGTGAATGACGGTTTAGCTTTTTCGGGATGTAACCGAAAAAGCGTTAAAAACCGGCAGAGCGGGTGGAAGCATCGTTATGACTTGATTTTTTTGGTCCTTTTTGTATCAAGACAAAAAGGACTAGGCCACCCGCGGCCATGAGCGGGCCGATCATTGTTTGAAGCAAGAAATAAAGTTCAAAGTTTAAATTCAAAATGGTTCAACTAACCACAAATCAACTCCTCAAATACGAAGCACCATTAATATCCACAATACCTGCACTGGTAAACTCCAACCCATCGCTGGCGTAAACAGCTATTAACCGGGCCACTTCTTCGGGCCGGGCGACCCTTCCAAACGGACTTTGTTTTTTAATGGCGTGGCCGCCTTCGCCATTTAAATCAGCAGCAGCCATTTCTGTTTCTACAAAACCCGGCGCTATGATATGCACACTAATATTATACGGCGCCAAAGCAATAGCCAGCGACTGACTCATGGCGTTCAGTCCCGCCTTACTAGCGCCATAAGCCGGATGAGCCGGTTCGCCCCTGAACGCCCCGCGCGAAGAAATATTGATGATCTTTCCGCCTTTGTGTTTCATCATAATACGTGCAGCAAACCAGCACATATTTGCCGGACCGGTTAAATTGGCTTTAAGGGTTTCGTCCCAGCTTTTTTGCCAGTTTTCGTAACTTGTTTCCAGTATTTTATGTTCCGGGTAAACAGCAGCATTGTTAACCAATACATCCAGCCGGTTATATTTTTCGGAATAATCGGCAAATAGTTTTTTGATGGAATTGGGATCGGCAACATCCAATTGGTAAATGCTGTGATCGCCGGGACCAAGTTCGGCAAGGGTTTTTCCCGCAGCGGCCCGGTTTGACAGGTAGGTAAGGATCACGGTTGCACCGGAGGCAGCAAATAATTTAGCGGCAGTGCTGCCTATACCCCTTGAACCACCGGTAATGAGTACGTTTTTATCCTTAAAGTCGAAAGTCATTTTCAAAAATATGCATTTGCGACGCTAATCAAAACACCGGAAATGCGATACCCGAAATTTCTTCACATTGCTTCAAGGGAGGCTTTACTTCGACGCTATAACAGCGCCTTTTTCATCCAAAAATTCTATCGCAGGCTGGTTTTGTTTATTGATGTAGATTTTAAGGCGTGGTTTCCCGCTGTCATCGCGAAGGAACATTCCCGTTTCACCATTTGTATTCTTACCAACAAAGAGCCGCTCCTGGCCAAGCCAACCTGCGCCCCTTATTTTTTCGATGCCGGTTTTATAGGCATTACTGTCATTCAGTTTTTTTAAGGAATCGACATAATCCATTAATCGTGCTGTCGGGAAACGATCATCTCTGTCCCACATTTTTAGGCCGTAGCTGCGGGTCAGGTTTTGGGAGCCTGATCTTTCCTGCGCGTACTGAAGCTGCATTATCTGGTCGCCGTGGTATTGGTCGATGGAATAGGTCATGCTGGCGCTTTTTTTATCACCATCGTACACCAGGCCACCGCATTCATCGCCGTCATCATTAAAAAATATCATACCAGCAGGGCGGTCACGTTTTGATATTTTTTTACCATTATAGGACCCAGGGTCCTGCCGTTCTTTGTTGCTGATTGCCATGCGTAGGGTGCCGTCCTTTTCAACGATGTTGATCCTTTCGGCATTAAGCTCCTTAAAACTAGCCGGGTGATTTAGCGAAATAATGTTAATGACTATTAATACCAGGACGATTACGGTTAATATCCCCGCATATATTTTTAACGCGTTGATCTGCTTTTGTAGTTTTTCCATAAAGCTTGTTTTCTTAAATACATTGATGAGCTTAAGATTTAGTGTAGATGATTATTACTAAAGTAATAGTTATAATGCTAAATCAGCACAACCAAATTACCAATATTTGAAAATAATTACCACTTCAAGTTCCGATGATAACACAGATCTTTATTATTTTTATAGTGGGACTATTTACATGACATAAATATCCCAGGCCATACTTTACCTCCTTTAATGTCAGCGAATTAAATATTCGCAAAACTGATGAGGATAAGCAATATTGCCACTGTAATTGCACATCCAAGTAATCCAATGCCAACAACTCTCCACCAGCTATATATTTGTACACCCTCATTAATGCTAGCATCTATTTGAGCGCCCTGGTAATGTTTCACAATGTAGTAGGTAATCCAGGAGTAAATAATTGGAAAAACAACGTCGGGTATTTTAACTGTATCAGGGATCAAAAATATCGTCGAACATATTAATACTGTAGCTATTATCGTATATAGCCAGGTTTTCCTTGCATTTTGCCTTTCATTAAAGGCCTTGAAATTTTCGGCAATCAAATAACCGGCGACCAACGGACCACCCAGAAATGTTGCGACTTGAATTGGTTTGGTTTTGTAAATTTTAGGCGCTGGCTTTGAAATTTCGAGCGTTGATTCTGAGTTGTAAAACTGTTGTTCGTCTGCATTCATCTGGGTTAAGGCTGGATTTAAAAAATCGTTTAAATTATTATTAAGGACGACTAATATATATAATCCGAATTAAATAAAACCAGGGTGGGAAAATTTTTCAATTACACCTTTTAGTTTTATTTGTAAACAATAGTTTAAACAGCGAGATATTTCCCGCTTCAATGGTTTGTTGAATAAATACCTGGCAAAGCTGGTTAGCAGCATGCTAATTAATAAGCAGCTCCAAATTTCCTATCTTGTTTCCCGTATCACAAACAACTCGATAGTTATGACCAAAGAAACGCTTATCAGCTCTCTTCACAAATCAAACATTGTTTCGCTTACCAGCGCAACGCAAATTGCCGAACAGTTCGACTATAAGAGTATTTCGAAAAACCAATTTCTGCTGGCAGCAGGTAAAGTAAGTGATGAATACCTGTTCCTGGAAAAAGGTTGTATGCGGACATTTGCACACGATACAGCAGGTAATGAGGTAACTACAAATTTTTGTTTGCCCGGTCAGGTTGCGTTTGAAGTATCTTCCTTTTTCAACCGCACAAGGTCCAAGGAAAATATACAGGCGCTTACCGATTGCGAAGGTTGGTTTATTACCTATGAGCAGTTAAATAATCTTTTCCATACGCTACCTGAGTTCAGGGAGTTTGGAAGATCAGTGCTGGTGAGGGGGTTCACCGATCTTAAAACCCGGATGCTATCCATGATCACTGAGACTGCGGAAGAGCGGTATGAAATCTTATTACAAACAAAGCCCGAAATCTTTCAGTTGGCTCCCTTAAAATACATCGCTTCATATCTTGGCATCACCGATACTTCTCTAAGCAGAATACGAAAGGAACTATTGAAGAAATAATCAATATACTCATTTCTTGCCATTTGGCAAGAAGCCGCCGTATTTATTGCAGTTCCTTTGTATAAAAACAATATACAATGGAACAGTTACCAAATTACATCGGCATCGTATTTATACTAACCGCAATTCTAACGATACTGCTGTTTTACAAAGCAGCCAATAATTCCAAACCGGTAATCATTGTAATCTTGTCATGGCTGACGCTTCAATCAGTTATAAGTTTATCTGGTTTTTACACAATTACAACCGCAACGCCGCCGAGATTTCCGCTGCTAGTTATGCCCCCGATGCTCCTGATAGTGCTCTTATTTTTTACAAAAAGGGGAAAGCAGTTTATAGATGGCCTCGATATTAAAATACTAACGCTGCTTCACGTTATAAGAGTACCGGTGGAGATTACCTTGTTCTGGCTTTTTTCGCACAAAGCCGTTCCGGTGGAAATGACATTTGAAGGCAGGAATTTCGATATCCTTTGCGGGATAACCGCACCATTTGTTTATTACTTTGGATATGTTAAGGGCGTGCTCAACAAAACCACCATAATTGCCTGGAATATTGCGTGCGTGTTGTTGCTTGCAAATACTGTTGTCACCGCGGTACTTTCTGCACCATCTCCGTTTCAACGATTTGGATTTGATCAACCCAACATTGCTTTATTTCATTTTCCTTTTGTTTGGCTTCCCTCCTGCCTCGTACCGATTGTATTTTTAGCGAATTTGGCGGCTATCAGAAAACTTATAGTGAAGAAATAAACCCGGCAAAATTGCCAAGACAGCATGCTTGTAATAGCTGAACAAACTTGTCGGCATATCAATAACCCAATAGAGATTTTGCTGTAACCTGTCGATTTATTTCGGCGTCCAACCAACAACAATCGCAAACAGTAAAACCCAATAAAATGAAGATAAATTTTCCGCGCGCACTTTTCTTGTTTTTTATAGCTTACATCGTTGTAACTATTTTAGCAACTTCAACCTCGATTGGCTATAGCATTATTTACAAAACGCCGCCACCTACGCCCGGAGTTACTGTATTGAAGTCGGCCGAATTTGTGGCTACTGTACCGTATCATGTGATGATCATGCTGATTGTATGGCCCATTTTTGCCTGGATCTATTTCAAAAAGCCGCGACAAAAAAATCCAGCACTGCAGTTGGACGAAACCCGGAGCCTTTCATTCTTATGGCTTGTCGCTGCTATTACAGTAGACTTTGTTGGGTTTGTTTTGATCAAACACCCCTATTCTTTGACGCCGCACGAATTTTATATCGACTATCAGCCATGGATAACGCTTATTTATATCGCGATATTCTTAAGTCCCTGGATACGTTTGTGGCTTTTGCGATTGATGGCTAAATGACAGACAATGAACTAAATTGTTTAGCACAAAGTTGCCGGTAAATAAATTAAGGAGGCCAAAAGGCCTCCTTAACAGCTAAAAAACAAGTAAAATCAAATTATTTTACTTTCTTTAAAACAACAGTCATAGGGTCACCGCCTTGCATACCCGGCATAGTAAGCGTAATAACATCCTCTTTAATCTTACCGGTAATTTTCATGTCGTTGTCCATTATGTGGATCATAAAAGAAAGGTCGTCACCTTTAATCACACCATTCTGAATAGGTACAGGAGTTCCGTCAGGACCAGATGTATTCCCGGTTAACTGTTCTCCGTCAACTTTAAAATCATAGGTAACATCAAATTGGTCCATGATTCTGCCCGACCACTTGCCGGTAATGTCCTGGGCGAAATAAAAGGTAACAAATGCCATTACCATTAATGCGGTCGTGAATGTTTTTCTGATCATAATAATTAAGTTTAGTTAATGTTTATTGGTTTATTGATTTGTTTGGTTATTCATATCGTAAAGCTTCAATCGGGTCAAGTTTGGATGCTTTTAATGCAGGGTAATACCCAAAGAAAACTCCAATCGCAAAACATACTGAGAATGACACGATGATAGATGTTTCATCTACAACCGGTGGCCATTTTAATGCATGTGAAATCAGGAATGCAAGCCCTTCGCCCAATAATATCCCAATCACTCCCCCTACCACACTTACAATGATCGCTTCTGTCAGGAACTGGCTCAATATGTCAATCCCCCGGGCGCCGATGGACATTCGCAACCCAATCTCTTTTGTCCGTTCAGTTACAGAAACATACATAATGTTCATAATGCCGATGCCGCCAATAACCAACGATATGCCTGCAATGGCCGTCAGCAAGGCGGTAAGTAATCCTGTAACCGTTCCCAATGTTTTGATCAACTCAGCTTGTGTCCTGATCACGAAATCGTTGTCTGCATCGTTTCTTAGGCGATGCGAAACCCTTAGAATTTTGCTAAGTTCGTCAGAAGCCGGCAGAGACAGAGCTTCAGACTTCGCAGATGCGAAAATTGTTCCAAAGTATATCGAGGCTGTAATACGCTTTTGTACGGTGGTAAAAGGTGCTATAATGATGTCATCCTGATCCTGCCCGAAAGTGTTTTGTCCCTTTTTTGCTAAAAGACCTATGATTTGAAAGGGAATTTTATTGAAACGGATGGTTTTTCCAATTGGGCTAACTCCTTTTGGAAAAACGTTGTCCACTACCGTTTGACCGATAAGACAGACCTTCGCGTAAGTCTTTACATCGTGGTCAGAAAATGGTATACCTTCCGTAACAGATAAGTTTTTGATCGACAATAATTGTTCATTGGCGCCCTCAATCGTGGTCGGCCAATTTAGGGAACCATTGATCACCTGCCCCCGGGACTGAACATCGGGTGATACCCCGTTGATCATTGTTGCTTCCTTTTGGATCGCAACGATGTCTCTGATAGTCAGCGTTTCAACATTTGATCCCAGTAAACGCGCGCCGCCGGGAGCATTACTATTTGGCATAATAATGATGAGGTTTGAACCCAATCCAGCTAGTGAGCTATGAATGCTGATCTTTGAACCCTGACCAATTGCGCCAATTGTAATAACAGCGGCAACACCAATAATGATGCCCAGCATAGTTAACACTGCCCTCAGTTTATTTCGTTGAAGGGCTCTCAGCGCCAGCCTGATTAAATTTAATATGCTCATATCTATTTAATAATCTTCAGTTTGCGGAAGCGCGGCGAGCATTTCTTTCGCCGAACGTCTATCCTTGTTGAATGTATCCTTTACCACACGGCCATCTTTCAATACCACGGTCCTACTACTGAAAGCGGCAATGTCAGGTTCATGGGTTACAAATACGATTGTCTTTTTTTGTACCTGGTTCAGCTCCTGGATAAGGGCCATAATCTCGTAAGAAGTGCGCGAATCCAAGTTTCCTGTGGCCTCGTCTGCTAGTATCATCACAGGTTCATTTACCAACGCCCTGGCAATTGCCACTCTTTGCTGCTGACCGCCTGATAACTCATTGGGCATATGGTGAAGTCTTCCTTCAAGTTTTACAGCCTTCAGTGCCTCAATCGCCCTATCCTTTCGTTCTGATGGGCTGACCGCTTTATTGTAAAATAGCGGCAATTCTACATTTTCCAGCGCGGTGGTTCGGGGCAAAAGATTATACGCCTGGAAAACAAACCCGATCTTTTCGTTCCTTAAACGGGCCAGTTCGTTTCTTGATAGATTGCCCATATTTACACCGTCCAACTGGTAGATGCCCGAAGTGGGTTTATCCAGGCAACCGAGGGTATTCAATAACGTCGTTTTTCCCGAGCCGCTGCTTCCCATGATCGTTATGAATTCACCTTCCTCCACATCAAATGAAACCCCCTTCAGCGCCCGGACAATTTCTGAACCCATCTGAAACTCCCGCTTTATATCATGCAGTTCTAATATCTTTTTCATGGATTGCTCGGCTTTTTCTTGTTACCGCTGCCGGGAGGCGGAGGGAAAATCGATGCGCCCTGCGCTTGCATACCCGGTATTGGTAGTGATGAAATAAGTGAGTCCTTTTCCGAAACGCCTGATAATACCTGGGCGTGCGTATTATCATCCAGTCCTGTCTTAACTGGCGTTTCTACCAAAGTATTTCCTTTCTTTACCCAAACATAGCGTGTCCTGGCCCTTACATCGGGATGATGCTCATTGATGGCCGAATCGGCACTTGCCATAGCGGCTTTATTCATACATGGCTCAATCTTGAATTGCTTAATCACGGTTGAATCCGGGATAAAATTCAAAGATTTAGAACTTACCATTAGCGTGTGTTTGGCGTCTCTGGTAAAGATGTTGATATTAGCAGTCATACCCGGTTTTAGCTTCATCTCATCGTTGGGAGCAAAAATCACGGTTGTGTAGGTTACAACATTAGAACTGATTTTAGGATGTAACCGAACATCTGAGATGGTCCCTTTAAAACTGTCGTCAACATAAGCATCAACCGTAAAGGTGACACGTTCGCCTTTTTTGATATTACCGATGTCCGCTTCGTCCACATCAGCCTGAACCTGCATCTTGGTGATGTCTTTTGCAAGCACGAATAATGTGGGCGTGCTGAAAGCCGAAGCTACCGTTTGACCGATGCTTACATTTCTCGACAATACAACACCATCAATAGGAGAATATATGTCAGCATAATTGAGGTTTTTAACTGCCGATCGCAATTGCGCTTCCATATTAGCGACGCCGGCTACCGCGGCATTATAATTATTCTCAGCGATCTCGTAGTCAGCCTTGCTGATTGATCCCGTTGAATACAGAAGCTTTTGACGGTCAAAGTTGCTTTTATTGTATTCGAGTGCACTTTTCTGAGTTGCCAAACCGGCTTTATCCTGGTCGACCGTAGCCTGTAATAGTGATTTGTCCAATTGGGCTAACAATTCGCCTTTATGGACGGTCGAGTTGAAGTCGGCATTCAGGATACTGATAACCCCTGATACCTGCGTACCTACCGTTACCGTATCCAATGGCTGGATACGCCCTGTAGCCGTTACGGTTTGAGAAATGTTGCCATAAGTTGGTTTCTCTGTGGGCAATACCAGAGGCAGCTCTTTTTTCTTAAACGCCACCCTCCAAATAATAACAATTCCTATTAATATGGCTAAAATGATCAATAACCTTTTATATCCTTTCTTCATTTTTTTGATTTGTATTATAGCTTAACTTGTTGTCCGTTGTAGAATTCGTATATTTCAATTGTAAGGGCAGCATTATATTTGGCTTGTATAAACTGTTGCAGTGCCTGTATGTAAAGTTCCTTTTGCTGTAGAAAATCAACCATATTGGATACGCCAAGCTTTAGTTGCTCATTGGCAATACGATAGGTTTCCTGGTTGTATTTAAATGCTTCTTCTGCGGCCGAAAATTGATTCTCTGCATTAATTGCATTGATGTAGTATTTTTCGACGTTTAATGCCAAAGTATTTTTAGTGTCGATAAAGTTGATCTTTGCTTGATTAACACTTATTTTGGCTTCTTCTACATTTGTTTTATTCTGGCGCCTTGTAAATATTGGAACCGACATCGATAGCCCTAATTGCTGACTGAAGGCATTATCCAATTGCGTAAAATATCCTCCGCCTCCGTTACTATAATCTGAACCAAGCGAACCCGAGGCGGTGATTGTCGGCTTATAGCCTGATTTTGCTTTTGTCAGGTCAAGGTTTGCAATATCGACTTGAACCTGCCCGTTTTTTACTTCCGGTCTGTTTTGCAATGCATAGCCTCTTACTTCTTCTAATGCCGGGATGGCCTTTCTTGAAACAATGGTGTTAGGTTCAGCAATATCAAAAGTCACCGACGACTGCAACTCCAAAACCTGTTTTAACGTCAGCAAATCCTGGCGTTTCGCGTTTTGTGAAGTTATCAGATTATACTTGTCGTTGGCCAACTGCGAACGGAATTGGGCAACGTCCTTTCGTGCTATACTGCCGGCGGCCAGTCGGTGTTCAGCCTGATCTAATTGAGCCTGCGACGTGCTTACCACGTTCTCCTGGTAAACGATACTTTCCTTGTCCAGCAAAATATTCAGGTAGTATTGCGTGATTTGCAACGTCATATCGTTTTCTTGTGCGATCACGCCAAGGTTTGCAGACTCAACGGCAAGGTTTTTTTGCTGTATATCGCTTTTGAGATACCCTCCCTGGTAAAGCGTCCAACTGGAATTCACACCGTAGCTTCCCGCCGATATAAATTGCGACTGATATTTTCCTGTGGTGAGATTTTGAACATTGCCGTGACCAGCGCTCTGGCTTACCGAGGCGCTAAGATTGGGTAATACAGCAGCCTTCGACAAATAGGCTTGCTGTTGTGCGGTCTGCTGGTTGTACCTGAGCGTATTAAGCTGAACGTTGTTTCTCCTGGCATAGTCAATACAAGTCTGAAGGTCCCATTTTACTGACGTGTCCTTAATTGTATCAAGCTTAACTAACGAAGATTCCGGCGCATTTTGCCCATCAGCATAAATCGATAGCAGGCAAAATACAGGCAGCGAAAGCAGTCGGAGACCTCGTTTAAAAATTAATGATTTCCTTTTGATTCCAAACATGATGAACCAAAAGAATAAACAAACGCTTAGCAAAAAAAACGCTATAGATATTTAGTAGGGAAAAATAGACAGGACCGCTATTTTAATCTACCAGCCAAAATTGACGTTTTGTAACTAAACCCACTTATTGAGAAATTTCTGGAACACCTCTTTGTATTGTTCGGTCACATGAATGATAGTTTGACCTATCTGTACTGAGTTTTTGGTAACTGCTTTAACATGATCGAGCGAGACGATAAATGAGCGGTGTAAACGCAAAAAACTATCAGGTGACAATTTCTCCTCCAGGCTTTTCAGGCTCGTTAGCGTAAGCAACGGTTTGGGCTCATTTTGAAGGTAAAGCTTCACATAGTCTTTCAGCCCTTCGATATAAAGGATGTCATGGATATTGATCTTTACCAGGTGGTAATCAACCTTGAGATAGATATACTCTTTCTGAACCGGTGATGAAAGGGGCGCAGCTTGGGATATGGGCTGGGGGTTTTGTATCGCCTCAAAATATTCGAGGGCCTTTGTCGCGGCTTTGGAAAAATCTACATAATTAAACGGCTTCAGCAAATAATCAAGCGCCGCTACTTTATAGCTTTCCAAAGCATACTGATCATAGGCAGTAGTAAAAATTGTACGTAAATCCTTTCTTTTATCTGACTGTTCAATTATTCTGGCAAGTTCAATACCACTCAAATCAGCCATCCTGATATCAAGAAATATGAGTTTTACTTCGGGATGGTCGTTAATAACTTTCAGCGCAGTTACAGCGTTGGAGCACTTGTCGATAAGTTTTAAAAACGGAGTTCGATTGATATAAGAAACTACCAGATCCAGGGCTATGGGTTCATCGTCAACCGCGATACAATTTAAAGTCATTGCAGGTTAAGTTTTAATATAACGGTGAATTCATTATCTGCTTTATTGTTGTCTACCTTTAATTGATGTTTTCCGGGATAGATCAAACTTAACCTGCGTTCAGTGTTCACCAGTCCTATTCCATTGCTTTCTTCCAGGTTTTCCATTTTCTCGGCAAATACTGAATTCCGAACTTCTATTTGAAGTGTGTTGGTTATTTGGTGAATCCCGATATACACATAACTGGGATGCACCGAACTTATTCCGTGTTTAAAGGCATTTTCGATAAAGGGCAGAAACAGCATTGGAGCAACCTCTACATTTTTGAGGTTCTCCTGTTTATCAAAAATTACCTGCACTTCGTTGCTGAGCCTGAGCTGCATCAAACTGATATAATCCTCAACAAATGCAATTTCTTTTTCCAGCGTGGTTAAATCATTCTTTGTCTCATATAATACATAACGCATCATATGCGAAAGCGTGTAAATAGAGTCCTTCGCTTTTTGTTTATTGGTGTCGGTTAACGCATATATTGTATGAAGAATATTAAAAAAGAAATGCGGGTTAATCTGCGCCTTTAAAAACGATAATTCGGAACTAATTTTCTCCTTCTCAAGGTTTTGCTCCCTAAGCTTATCTTCCTGTACCTTTCTGCCAACCGCAACGATGATACTTGCACTTATTACAAGAAGCGTAAAAACAATAGCGCTCATGTCAGGTATGGGGCTATTTTTATAGCTAACCGGAGAGTTCCTCGACCTGAATACTTTTTCCATCAAAACAGGGATATTTAAAAACGTATCTATTTGATGGTCAACCAGCACGATGGCAATTAAAAAGCCCAGTATTAACAACAGAAACAATCCTATTTTACTCTTGTAAAGAAGTCGGGGAATGATGATTAAGAGGTTTAAATAAAAGATACCTACCCATAGCAGATAGTTTGTTCCCTGCTTAATCCAAAATTGCACCGGGAGCCTGACAGGCCATGTCGCCGGCACACAAATAAACGCCAGCAAACCTATCAATATTAAAAAGTTAGCTGAAAGAAATATTTTTTTAAGGCCCGATAATGACATGGGTTTATTTATGGGATTTTAACTTATCACTGAAAATATGCAAATGACTAAATTCTTTTATCAAAGAAAAATTAAATAGATACAATAACCTATAAAATAGACCGAATAAGGTTTTTCATCTACGGCTTATAAATGATATTTTTTGTACGATGTTTTGGGGGAAAATTATTGGGGCAACTTAAAGTAATCAATTTTCCAGATCAGCGGCGTCGCAATTAGTTGATCTTTTCGGCACTTAATTGGTGTAGGTATTTACTAAATTTTTAGATTCTTGATATAATCCGTAGGCCGTACGCCGGTAAAACGCATAAAAATATTACTGAAGGCAGTAAGACTTTCGTAACCTACTTTAAGCCCGACCATATTAACATTCAATTTTTTTTCGGCCAGTAATTCCATCGACCTCATTACCCTTACGGCTTGCAAGTACTCAATAAAACTGATTCCTTCAGATTTAAATAACCTGCTTAATGAACGTTCGCTAAAGCCAAACTTTTGGGCGGTATGGTTTAAATCAGGCTTGTGCTCCATATTCAGCCTCATATACTCCATCACATCCAATAACCGTTCGTTGTGCGGCCTTACAAATGCCAGCAAGGGCAGACTTCCTGCTTTGGTTACTTGTGGCAAAACAGCCTTAAACCCCTGGAGAAATTTATAAGCTGCAAAGTCGCATTCCCCAATATGTCCATCCCATTGGCGGGCAAATGCTATCATTTGATGCATCAGGTCATTAACTATATATACACCGGTATTGGTATAAAATTCAGACTGCTCGTCGCTGCTGTCAAAATAAATAGTGAACATCCTGAATGATGAATTATTGGTCCACATGCGATGCGGTACATTTTTCGGAACCCATATAAAATGTTCAACCGGCAAAAAATAATGGTTCTTTTTGGTGTCAATATGCAGGGTACCTTTTACGGTATAAATAAACTGCCCCTTATCATGCGAATGAAAAGGAGTGTTTATTTCTTCTTTAACAGACGAGGCGCAATAAGCCCCCGTTTTAAATTTTTCTACTTCCTTATAAACGTGTTCAAACCCGGAAGGCATAGCAGGATAAATTATAATTAGCTT
>DASXMZ010000346.1:0-3736 GCA_036495385.1 Mucilaginibacter sp.
ACAAATCGGCAGTAGTTAACACTTTGATTTTATTGCTGGTATGTTTCAGCGGTATAGTGTCCGTAACAATCAACTCCTCCAGCACTGAATTTTCTAATGTTTCATACGCCTTGCCCGACATTATAGCGTGTGTACAAACTGCGCGCACACTATTGGCGCCACGTTCCATAATTAATGCGGCCGCCTTTGATAACGTACCGGCCGTATCACACATATCGTCGATAATCACAATATCCTGACCAGTTACGTCGCCTATTAGCGTCATGGCTTCAATTTCATTTGCACGTTTGCGGCGTTTGTCACAAATAACAACCTCGGCATTAAAGTATTTTGCAAAAGTGCGTGCCCTGTATGAGCCGCCCATATCTGGTGAAGCAATGGTTATATTTCCCAGCTTCAGGCTTTTTATATAGGGTACAAAAATTACTGATGCATCCAAATGATCAACCGGAATATCAAAGAATCCCTGTATCTGAGCGGCATGAAGATCCATTGTCATGATCCTATTAATACCTGCAGCAACCAATAAATTCGCTACCAATTTTGCCCCGATTGCTACACGTGGCTTATCCTTCCTGTCCTGTCTGGCCAATCCGAAATAAGGAATAACGGCAGTTACATAATGCGCTGACGCTCGACGCGCGGCATCAATCATCATCAGCAACTCCATCAGGTTATCAGTTGGCGGATTAGTGCTCTGTATCAAAAATACATCGCCACCACGAACAGACTCATTAAAATGCGGCTGAAACTCGCCATCGCTGAAGCGCGAAATGGTAATATCCCCAAGTTCCCGGCCGTAGGAAGTTGCTATTTTCCTTGCAAGCTCTGTTGAACCAGAACCTGAAAATAACTTAACCGGGTTGAACTGTAATGGCATTTTTCTTATTTCGGATTTCGGATTTTCGATTTCGGATTTCTCATTGCCCTTTAGTGAAATATCCGGTTACCAGTTATTCATAAAAAACAATTTCGGATTTCAATTTCCCTTCAGATATAAATCCGAAATCGAAAATCCGAAATCCGAAATCAAAAACTGTTGCCCGACCAGGATTCGAACCTAGACAAACGGTACCAAAAACCGTCGTACTACCATTATACTATCAGGCAATATCCTTTGGTTTGTTATCCATTCCAAAAAGGAATGCAAATATAGGAGGATTTTTTTGTTATCAAAAAGGTTTTGTAAAATTTGTGAAAAGAGTGAAATAACCGGAATACAAGATTGCCGAAGTACAACTATAGGATGCAAATATAATCTGCACAGCAATTGTTTGTTTATTAATAATTTAACAGAAACTTAATTAATGTGAGCCAACAATTAAAAATAAATGCTGTTTTAAACATAATTAACCGATAAAAATAATCTAAAAACAAAAGCTATGAGTACTCAAGTTGAAACAATGAATGCACAGGAAGTTGCAAGCAGGCTGGTACAGCTATGCAGGGAAGGCAAAAATGCTGAAGCAATTAATGAATTGTACGACGATAAGGCAGTAAGCCATGAACCTGAAGGTTCGCCAATGCAAGCAAGCAATGGTAAGCAGGCTATTTTAGAAGGAACGAATCATTGGTACAGCACAGTTAAAGAAATACACAGTGCCGATATTTCGGATCCAATTGTAAGTGGTAATTTTTTTGCCTGCGGCATGAAAATAGATGCTACTTATAAAGAGCAAGGCAGAAATGTGATGGATGAATTGTGCGTATACGAGGTTAACGACGGCAAAATTGTAAGTCAGCAATTTTTCTATCACACGGGCAAATAACATTTGCCAACATTAATATAACAAAAGAGGGCTGTACGGCCCTTTTTTGTTATATTGGTATTTAATTCATCGTTCAATCCTCAACTTCCATCCCGATGGAGCAGAATTTATGGATGCGACGGGTTAACGATTGAACAAAGTAGTGTTCTTTTAAATTTTTAAAAAGCTGTTTTTAGCGTGGCAGTTATCGTTCAAAGTTCTGGCAGACATCGTCGGGTGGCTCTTTAAAAACCCTCGAAAAGAATAGATAATGGGTGATTAAACTATTAAAACTTGATTATGTCTTAAAAAAAATATTTTGATTCGGTTACGTAGACCGTAGTTTATCCTCAGATTAATAAATAAATCAGTGGTTTATTATGACCATTCATTTCAACTTATTCAATATTATTCTGTTATTTGGAGCCCTTCAGGGCCTTATTTTAAGTTTGGTGCTTTTATTTTCGAGGTCAGATAAACGGCAGAACAGATATTTCCTTTCGGCTTTTATGCTTGTTCTGGCTTATAATAGCTTTGGAACTTTTTGCTGGAGTTCCGGTTTCTCCTACCCATTCCTTGATTTCTTTGACAGTCTGTTTCCTTATACTTTTATTTTTACTGTTGGATCGAGCTTTTATCTCTATATAAAAACTACAACTGAGTCAGAAAGGATTCCTTCAAAAACGATTTTTAAAACGTATTTACCCGGATTAACAGACTTCATCTTTCGCATCTGTTTGCTTATTTATGCGATCTTGAAAAATAGTGGGCTGACAATTGGCCCTGGTACGGGTAAAATTGACTCCGTATACGAACCAATAGCACGTGGAGCAATGGTAGTCATTTTCTGGTATTATTTAATATCAGCCATACGGTTATTCAGAAACTGGTCACAGCAAATTGATAGCCGGCAAACACCTACCGAACAAATGCTTACAGCCAAATGGACAAAGATTTTGCTTATCGCGATGACTTTAATTGCCGCTGTATGGGCGATAACTATTTTTGGTTCTCTTATGTTTAATATTCGTGGCATAGTCTATTTTGCGCCTATAGAGATCATATTGGTAATATTTGTTTATTGGATTGGCCTTAAGGGCTATCAGCAAACCAGGGTTATCTATATCAAAGCTCAAAAAGCTACTAAAATCAATGTAGATAATGCTGCTTCGGAAGAAGCGAAAAAATATGTTAGCCTTATAAAAAGATCAATGGATATTGATAAATTATATCTCGATCCTGAACTTACCGTAAATAAAGTTGCTGAACATTTGGACATTAGCCCTAAACTTATCTCGGCGGTTTTAAACGGGGAATTAAAAAAAGGTTTTAGCGCATTTGTAAATGAATACCGCATTAATGAGGTAAAAGAAAGAATGCTGCACCCCGAAAATAAGCACATCACACTGGCCGGCCTGGCACTCGAATCGGGGTTTAATTCTGTTGCTACTTTTCAACGTGTTTTTAAAGTTTCAGAAAACATGACCCCAAAAGAATTTTTATCCCAAAATAGAGATGGGCGTAATTAATGCTCAAATCAGGAATTGAGCAATTATATTTTATTTTTTGCTTTAAATTATAATGAGTTTTGTACTGACCTGTTCTAATTGTTTATTATAAAATCGGTTATGCAAAAATCACTGTTAATACTGGTACTTGTTTTATTTGGTTGTAGCGTTGCTTACGGGCAGCCATCAATCGACAAACAGTTAACAAAATCGATTGACAGCCTGGTGTCGCCGCAATTTTCGGGAAATCAACCAGGTGTTTCTATACTGATCGCCAAAAAAGGGCAGGTGGTTTATGAAAAGGCATTTGGCAGCGCCAATCTGGAACTAAACGTTTCTATACAGCCAGACATGGTCTTCGATCTCGGTTCCATCACCAAGCAATTTACCGCCGTGGCAATTTTACAATTGGTTGAACAGGGAAAAATAGCTTTGCAGGACAGCGTTCAAAAATACATAAAGAACTTTCCATCGAAAGGA
>DASXMZ010000347.1:0-5119 GCA_036495385.1 Mucilaginibacter sp.
TCTTTAAATCGGATCTGCAGTCAAAGTCCGACTCGATATTTTACAGTAACAGTGATTCCACCATGCGCAGTTACGTGAATCCTATTATTTGGACCCAGGGTTCTCAATTGTCGGGGGATACCATTTATTTGCAGATGAAGCATAAAAAACTCGACAATATGACCATGTTTCCCAACGCCTTTATCGTAAATATCGAAAAAAACGACTCTGTACATTTTAACCAGGTTGGAGGTAAGCGAATGCGTGGCTTCTTCAAAGATGACAAGCTAGACCACATGTTTATAGAGGGTAATGCCGAAAGCATCTATTTTTCGCGCGATAGTGCGAAAAATACGGTGGATGGTATGGAAAGGTCGCTCAGCAGTCGCATAAGAGTTGATTTTAAAGACAATAAAGCAACAAACCTTGCCTTTTATACCAAACCAGCGCACACCTACGGACCGTTGGATAAATTTAAAGAGGACGAAAGAATATTGAAAGGTTTTATCTGGAAGCCAAAAGAAAGGCCGGTATCAAAAGAATCGATCATACCTTCTTATAATAGAAAAGCTGTTGCGGCAGTTAAAACACCTCCGGCCAAAACGCCGGCAGGCAAACAGGCTGGTAAGAAACTTGCCAATGGAAAAATGGTGAAAGATACCACACAGGTTGGGTCACCGGGAAAAATGCCGGCTTTAAAAACGGGAAAGGATAGTACGTTAAAAACCGACACAACAAAATTGAAGAGCATCAAAACGGGAAAAGATAGTATTTTGAAAATAGACACAACTAAAGTAAAGGGAACAAAAGCGGGAAAAGATTCTGTTAAGGCGGTGAAGGTGAATAGATAAAACTGCTTAAGAATTGGTTTAAAAAAGATATTTTACCAACTGGAGCACACTTCAAGGCAGCCTAAAAAATCAGAATGGTTCTATCGTTGATAATAAGTCATTTGCAGTTTGTCATTGCTGTAAGGAACGAAGCAATCTCTTCGGCCTGCATTGACGCCAAATGCATTTACGTCAATGCACAGCTACGAGATTGCTTCACTCGTTCCTCGTTCGCAATGACAAGTTTCTTTTTTTCAAAGATCATTGCGCCTTGTTTTTATAACTTTCACCATCTTTTCGGGAAAGGAACCATTTAGCCACGTGTAATAATTTTTCCTTAATCGCGTCACCTCCTGTAATCTTTCGGAAAAACTTTTCGACCTCCAAAAAAGAACATCCAAATAATCTTCATCTTCTATTTTAACATGGTTAACCACTTTAGCCATTTGCCTATTAACAGCCATATCTTTTTGTTTTGATTACTACTTTAAATATAAGAAAAGAAAAACTATTTCTCCTTCAGCATTTGGGGTTTTCTTTTGCTATGGCAGCTATCTACACTTCTTTCTAAACCCTATTCAAAAAAGCAACCAACTTTTCCACGGCTCTGCCCCTGTGGCTTATACGATTTTTGTCATCCAAACTCATTTCGGCAAATGTAATATTATACCCTTCCGGTTCAAATATAGGGTCGTAGCCAAAACCCTTCGCCCCTGCTCTCTCGTTTCGAATCGTTCCTTCTACCGCACCCTCAAAAAAATGTTCAGTTCCGTTCCATATCAAAGAGATTACCGTCCGGAAACGGGCTTTTCTGTTTGATATCCCTTCCAGTTTATTGAGTACTTTATTGATATTGGCCTCGTGATCGCCATGTACTCCGGCGTACCTCGCCGAGTAAATGCCGGGCTCGCCATTTAGCCCGTCGATTTCTAATCCGCTGTCGTCGCCAAAACAATTTAGCTGATACCACTTATAAATGTATCTGCTTTTCATCGAAGCATTTTCACGGAAGGTTAATCCTGTTTCGGCGATGTCATCGTTACAGCCAATATCATCAAGACTTAATAATTTAAGCCTGTCTTTAATTTTTGCGGCTACCTCTTCCAGTTTGTGGCGATTATTTGTAGCAAAGACCAATTGCTGCATTACTTACAGTTGTTTCATTTGTTCCCAAAAAGATTTTTTGTTTTCGGTGTTATCCATCATCTCGTCAAAACTAAAAGTGAGCAGTACGCTGCAATTATTTAACTGCTTCGGCTTATTAAGATTAAACGCCTCAGGGCCCGCCGGTGTTGCGTCTGCGCCAAGCAAAAGCATTTTTTGTGGCTTAAAAAAATCGACCAGATGCTCATGGCTGATCTCATTGTAAGTCGCCCTGTTAACAATAGCGGTGTCTTCCAAACCAAACCCCAGTCGTTTTAATGTACTTTCAAGAGCGGTCAGATGTTTATCATCCATAAATTCGAGGTCAGGATAATAAACAACAACCAAAAAATTCTTTTTATTTCCGCCTAAATAATTTAGTTTATCCGGCGTCGTTTCTATAACGGGCTCAGGGATGGTAACTTTATTTATAAATGAATCTTTATCTCCATTTAACAGGTAAAGTTCATCCTGGATAATAAAATTAAAAGCAAGCGGGTTTTCTACTTTCATTTAACAAATTTTAACAAAAGTAGCTAAACAGTTTGAAGCATTATCGGCATATTCGCACAATTATCTGGTCATCAATTTGAATCAGGATTAATTATACTGCCGTAATTGATAAATTTTACCGAAATTCGGCCCTTTGAAATAATAATTTCCGTTTTTAGCTATATATAAAAGATACATGAGAAAGTTTGGGATAGCCATTTTAAGTTTTATATTGATCATATCTGCTGCGGAGGCACAGACCAATAAACCGGATACCACTCTAAAAACTGCGGTACATAAGGTTGATTCTGTTCCGAGAGGGCCGGTACATAACCTCGATAAAATTGCGGGCGTTGTAGGCGCCGGTATCATACTTCAATCAGACATTGAATTGAAGTATGCAAACTACCTTGCCCAGGGTAACCCCCCAAACCCATCAATTAAGTGCCAGATATTGCAGGGACTATTAACACAAAAATTACTGGCCCAGCAGGCTGTTATTGATAGTGTTGACGTGAAAGATGATGAAGTTGACAATGACCTCGACCGCAGAATGCGTGGCATGATTCAGAGAGCAGGCGGACAGGACAGGCTTGAACAATTTTTAGGAAGATCGCTTATACAATACAAAGATGAAGTTCGTCCGGATATTAAAGAAGAGCTGATTGCACAAAAAATGCAGCAAAAGATAACCACAGATATTAATACTACGCCACAGGATGTTGAAACTTTTTTTTACAAGATCCCTAAGGACAGCTTACCGACTTTTAACAAAGAAGTAGAAGTAGGCGAAATTTCTTTTAATCCCAAATTAACCAGTGCCGAAAAAGAATCGGCAAAGCTAAAAGCACAGGATCTGTTAAAAAGGGTTAAAGCGGGTGAGGATTTCGCTGCACTAGCACGATTGTATTCACAGGATCCGGGTTCGGCAGTTGAGGGAGGTGACCTGGGTTTCGCTGATCGAACTACATTCGTTAAAGAGTTTGCTGCAATGGCCTTTAAGTTAAAAGCCGGAGAAATTTCGCCTGTATTTGAGACGGAATATGGATTTCACTTTTTGCAGGTAATTGAACGAAGGGGCGAACAGGTACACGTCCGCCATATATTAATTGTCCCGTCACTGACACAGGAGAGTCTGGACCGGGCCAAAGCCAAAGCTGACAGTGTTTATACTTTAATGGAAAATAATAAAAAAATCGACTTTTCAACTGCAGCGACTTATTACTCTGACGACAAGGAAACTAAATACAATGGCGGAATGCTTTTGAATGCCGACAACGTTGATACGCGGACTACCTATATACCAACCGACAGACTTGACCCCCAGGTAGCGCTTATTATTGATACCATGAAAGTCGGAAGCATTTCAAAACCCCAACTATTTACAGGGCAGGATGGTAAGAAGAGTTATAAAATTGTATATCTAAAATCCAGCACCAATGCACATAAGGCAAGCCTTATATTGGACTATCCCAAAATAAAAGCCTACGCCGCAAATGATAAAATTAACCGCAAAGTAAGTGAATGGTTTCAGAAGAAAAGAAAGGAAACTTTCATTAAAATTGATCCGCAATATCAATCTTGCGGCTCTTTAAAAGGCTGGGCGACACCTGTAACAACCGTAGAAGTTAAACCTTAATCATATTATGCAACACCGCTCGGATGTGGAAGCTGCTGATGCATTAAGGCAGGCTTATCAGCAAATTACGGCTGAAATAGGTAAGGTAATCATCGGTCAGCACGAAGTATTAAAATTCGTGCTGATTTCTATTTTTAGTAATGGTCATTGCTTATTGGTAGGTGTACCAGGTCTGGCAAAAACATTGCTCGTGCAAACCGTAGCCCAGGTACTCGACCTTGATTTTAAACGCATACAGTTCACGCCGGATTTAATGCCATCGGATATTATCGGCTCTGAGATATTAGGTGAAGACAGGAACTTCAAATTTATTCCGGGTCCTGTTTTTTCAAATATCATCCTGGCCGATGAAATTAACCGTACTCCGCCAAAAACACAGGCTGCTTTGTTGGAAGCCATGCAGGAAAAAGCGGTTACCGCAGCAGGCATAACCCATCGGCTTGCTCAACCATTCTTTGTTCTGGCTACTCAAAACCCAATTGAACAAGAAGGCACGTATCCATTGCCCGAAGCCCAACTCGACCGTTTTATGTTTAATGTAGCATTAGATTATCCTACATTTAAAGAAGAATTACAGGTAGTGAAAAATACTACCAGCGCCTTACACCCCGAGGTTAATAAGCTTTTAAACGCCAGCCAGATAATTTATTTTCAGCAACTGGTGAGGAACATACCGGTAACCGACAATGTGATGGAATACGCGGTGAAGCTGGTCTCAAAAACACGTCCTAACACCGAATTTTCGTCGGCGCAGGTTAATCGCTTACTAAATTGGGGCGCCGGTCCGCGGGCTTCGCAATTTTTAATTTTAGGAGCAAAATGCCACGCGGTTATTAATGGCAAATATTCGCCGGATATCGAAGATGTAAGGGCGATTGCAAAACCGATACTAAGGCACCGAATTGTACGCAGCTACCACGCGGAGGCCGAGGGTTTATCGGCAGACGATATTATTGAAGGGCTATTTTAGACCGATCAGACCGGGCTGGGCAATACTTATTAAAAACGATAACACCCATATCATCCAATATTCATT
>DASXMZ010000348.1:0-8000 GCA_036495385.1 Mucilaginibacter sp.
TTATATCCCCAAAGCAGGTGTTCAGGAGGCTTATGTAGATAATAAAGCTTATGAAGGAGATAAACGATTGATAATAGGAAAAATACACGTAAGCGAAAAAAAGCTTCCGCCGCTGGACCAAAACAGGTTGAATAAACTCGAACAATATTTTGCCATGGACACAAGAGTCAAAAATATACTGCCAAGCGTCGATTCAGTGAATGTGTCTTTTCTGTCGCCAACCCAGGTTTTTAATTTCGAAAAGGTAGCGCAAACAGTTCAAAATGTAAAGCTTTCGGGGAATATCATATTGGTTTCGGATACGACGGTAATAATTGACAATACTGCCGTCCTGGATAACACCATGGTATTTGCCAGAGCTATAATTGTAAAAAGTGGATTCCGTGGAAATTGCCAGCTTTTTGCAACCGACTCAATTAGCGTCGAAAACAATTGCTGCTTTGACTATCCTTCTTGTTTGGGGGTGCTTCATTTTGGTTCATCTGTAATTAGCAGCATCGAAAAAATATCCATTGGAGAGGGTACAGAATTTAGTGGCATTATATTTTCTTATGAGAAGACCGAAAAACCTATAAAGCCGCTAATTCAACTTGGGAAAAATGTAAAAATAAAAGGCCAGGTCTATTCACAAGGCAACCTGGAGCTAAAAGACCAGGCAGAAGTTGATGGCAGCATATTTGCCAGCAGTTTTTTGTACAAAAGTTCGTTTACCCGATTTGAGAATTATTTGATCAATGTTACGATCGATTCCAAAGCGCTTTCACCGTATTATCTGACCGTCGGATTACTGCCCGTATCCGGCAAAAAAAAAGTTTTACAATGGCTGGAAGCAAATTAAATGGGCAGGTCAAAGCTTCCACTATTTTGGAAGTAATTGTGTCAATGGTAATCATCGTCATCGTTTTTGGCATTGCCATGATGATCTACACCAATGTATTGCGCTTGTCATTATCTGCAAAAAAAATACAGGCGCAGGCTTTATTGCAGGAAACGATGCTAAAGGCAGAACATAACACAGAAAATATCACGCAGTCGATAACCGCGGATGATTTCAGGATACAACAGGACGTAAAAACTTATAACGGCAGCAACAATTTGGTCGAAATTCATTTAACGGCGTACGATCAAAACCAGCAAAAAATTGCCGAACTGCAAAAAGTAATCACCAGCCAGCCATGAATAGAAACAGGGTTAAAGCTTTTACCATATTGGAAGTTACTATCACTATGCTGATAGCCGGATTACTTATTGGCATTACCTATATGTCATATTCTATCATCGTAAAATCCTACCATTCTTTTACATTAAAAAATGATGAAATGACTATTTTAGTTAGCCTTGATCATTTGTTAAAAAGGGATTTTGAGCGGGCTGAAATAATTGTCAAAGATCAGGATGGAATTGTGCTGACCAGTAATGACAAAGTTATAAAATACAAGTTTAAAGCGGATTATATTATCAGAAGTGGTGCCAAGATTGATACTTTTAAAGTACAAACACAGAATGTAAGCACAACCTTCGAAAATGTAGAAATAAGCGAAGTACAGGAAACGGGAGAACAAAACAGAATTGACGAACTTGGGTTCACAATCTTATTTCAAGACCAAAAAATTCCGTATCATTATCATAAATTATACAGTTCGGTAAACCTTATACAAAGAAATCCCAATGCCGTCAATTGATCTGAGCAGGTACGAAACAAAAAAAGTTGTAAAATCATCGAAGGTAAGCGATGAAGGCGGGCTTATTGCTTTACTTAACCGCGACATCAGCTTTGGAAAAAAAGAGCTGGACGATAAAAAGAAAGAATACCTGTACCTGGAACTAAGTTCGCTGTTGCTGGCGGGAATTAATCTGAAAAGTAGTTTTGAGCTAATCACAGCCGACCAGCAAAAGGAAAAAGATAAACAACTCTACAAAAATATACAGGATGCAGTTTTAGGCGGCACCACTTTTTCGCAGGCCTTGCAGCAAACGGGAAAATTCTCGTTGTACGAAGTTTACAGCTTACAAATTGGCGAAGAAACGGGTAAACTTATTGAAGTATTGCAGGACCTCGCCAAATTTTATCAGAACAAAATAAAGCAGCGCCGTAAAATTGTATCGGCCCTCACCTACCCTTGTGTGGTGCTTACCTCATCTTTGGGGGCTGTGTTTTTTATGCTCAAGTTTGTAGTGCCCATGTTTGGCGATGTGTTTAAACGCTTTGGCGGAAAGCTCCCCTGGATAACCGAAAAAATTATTGGCGTTTCCAACGCTATGGAAAACAACTTTTGGCGGGTGATGATTTTTATACTTTTATTTGTTGCCTTTATCCTTTTTACCCGGAAAACAAAAAAGTTCAGGGAGATATTTTCTAAAATTGTATTACAAACACCATTAATTGGCAACCTGGTACAAAAGATTTACCTGGCCCGGTTTTGTAACTCCATGCGTTTGCTAATCAATGCCAAATTGCCTTTGCTGCGTGCTATCGCGCTTATCAGGCAAATGATCAATTATTATCCCATTGAATCCTCCCTGCAAAAAGTAGAGGACGATATTATGAACGGTAAAAGCCTGCACCAAAGCCTGCAGGAGTTTAAAGTTTACCCTTCTAAAATGATACAATTGGTAAAAGTGGGCGAAGAAACCAACCAGCTGGATTACTTTTTTGGAAAAATATCCGAACAATATATTGAGGAGGTAGAATACAAAACCTCTACCCTCAGCAGTATGATGGAACCATTGATCATCATATTTTTAGGGTTGATTGTCGGGGTTATTTTAATATCTATGTACCTGCCTTTGTTTCAGATGAGCAATAGTTTTCAATAAAACATATCACGTCCGCTTGACAGTGCTATGAATTATCGTTACAATAAGTTAACCACTGCAATATTGCTGGAAACACTCGCACCACTACTGGAAGATACAACGCGGTAATAGGTGGTAACTTTTAAATTACCTGGCGAATAAATTAAACTTGTAGCGCCTGAAATATTTGCCCAAATGGCCCTGTCGATTGACATCTGCCATTGATAAGCATAGGTTCCATTACCACCCGCAGCCACTGAAGAAATAATACTTGCGGGCGCAGTATTGTACTGGATACTCTGCTTAGCTGGGCTGACTGCGCCGGAAATAAGTTGCGGATTAGAAGTTTTGGATTTTGAATTTTTTATCAGACTTACCCTATTGCTCGTTATAGCCCCAAATCCCGGCACTAAAAACCTTAGTGATTCAATTTTAGCATGGAGAATTGCATTCATACTTTCTTTAGATCTTGTTTTGATATTCATAGCCTGCACTTGCAGGGAGATAAATAAAAAACTAACGTATAATGTGGCTGCTTTAAAATAATTCTTTTTAATCATTGTAGTAATAATTGTGGGTTTAGAAGTTATTGAATTATAAATGTAAAATAGTGCTATACTATTTGTCTGATAGTTATCAAACATAGTAAATATACAAACATCTTTTTAGAAAAACTTGAAAAATATTAATTGTTTTTCTGTTATAATTCTCACTCGAATTATCATTTCGAATATCATAAAATCATAGATGTCAGGTAGATTCAATAAATTATCGTGATGGGACCGCTAAACTTTTGACCTCCACTTTTCAATGTTACGATATAATAATATGTACCGAATGGTAATTTCTTACCATTACATTCACCATTCCAGGGAGTTCCATACCCTTTGCTTTCAAATATCTTAATACCATAACGATTAAAAACCTGTACCAAAATGCTGCGGTCGTTATTTATTCCTTCAATAACCCAGGTGTCATTTATTCCATCTCCATTTGGAGTAAACGTATTTGGTATCCATATATTTGGGCACTCCTCAGTCACCGCTATTTGCTGCGACGCCGTGCAGCCATTAATATCCGTCACTACCAGGCTGACAGTTTGGGGCAGGCTTACCTGGTAGGTTTGACCTCCCGGCATGCCATTCCATGTGTATTGCGTAAATCCGTCCGGTGCAGTGAGTGTTATTGGCCGGCCCACGTGGAGACAAATGGTAGCATCCTTGACATCTAATACCGGGTTGGGAAAAAATGTTACTGTTATGCTGGTGTCTGACTGGCACCCTGCGGCCGAAGTATTGGTTACTATGTAATTTCCGGCTGTATTCACGCTGATTTGGTCAGTTGTTTCGCCGGTAGACCATTTTACAGTTCCGCCGGTATAGTGTGCCAGCAGATCAACGGTCTGTCCTGCGCATAGGGTTGTCCTTACTATCCTTTCAATACTTACTTTTGGCGGTGGGTTAAACAATAAAGACTTAATTGATGATGTTTGAGAACAAATTGTCCCGTCAGTATTACTTGTGTTATTAACTATGGATACCGCATAGTCGCCCGGCATGTTGGTTGTAAATGAGCTTTGGTTGCTGTTGTTTAACAGTATATTGTTTTTATACCAGTTAATAGTATAAGAAGGGTCGGGGTTCACCGCAATTGAAAGTGTAGCATTGTCCCCAATACAATAAGCAGCTTTATCAGTTGTAATTACCGGAACAGGTAACTGTATAAGATTAAACTGCACCTCTTTTGAAGTTACCCAGCTATTGGTGCAAACGGTTACTTCAACTTTATATTTGCCGGTTTGGGTTACAACGAAAGCAGCAGTCGTATCGCCGTTTAGCGTGCCGTTAGTATACCAACGGTAATGGTAACCCTGCTTATTATCGGTTTTTAAAGTATCGGGGCCGCCGGCGCATTGCTGCATGGTGTCGGGATAGCTGAAAGAAAATATAGGCCCGGTAACAATGCCAACCTGCAAATGATTACTTGAAATATGCTGCCCGCTGCATGGATCGTATAAAACAGCGTAGTAGTCTCCTGCTGTGTTAATTGTGAGCGTGTCCTTGCTTTGTACGGGGAGTTCGGCCCCATCTTTATACCATTGAACGCTGTTACCGGGATAACCGAAAATATTAACAATAGCTTGCGTCGAATCACCCGAACATATCTTTAGGCTTGTTAGTGTATCCGGCTGGTTTTTAAAACTAACCGACTTTGATTGCTGGTTGCTGAGAAAGCTTCCATAATCAGGTTTGAGGTAGTAAAGGCCGTCATCTGCCGCAAGCCAAACGCCGTTTTCGCATACCGGATCCACGGTAGAAGCCGTATTAACGCTGATATCATTAATTTTTACATTTCCGACTTCCGTATCATAAAATAATGAAAACGTTCGCAGAAAACTGGGGGAACCGGTATATATGGAACTGCTGAAGTAAAAACCATTGTCGGTTCCGACCAATAAATTTTGTTTAATAAGGCCCGGGTTATCGTATTGAAAGCGGCCTCCGAGCGAAGTTAAGCCATATATGCTGGTAATTTTATTTACATTAATCCCATCAAGGTAGTGACCGCTTGTACTATAGATAGAATAGTAACTCCAATTTGAAAAATTTTGAAACATGCCCCGACTGTTTCCCCAGAATAAATTGGTAAAAACCTCGTTATAGCCGTTAATGGCGTCGTAAATGTTTGCTGCAGTATTAATGTTATAACCAAATTCTTTTCCGCCTTCCCAAAGAAACCCGGTAATGGTAGAGCCATCGCCGGGTAAAAACGTCGCAGGCTGGTATTGTATAGTATCAGTGGTCACAAAATCGCTGGTTGCAAAAGAACTGTCTTTGTAAAATTCTGTACGATAGGTGGCCTCATAAATTTTGCTATTACCATCGTCGGTTTGGTTAATCATTTGGTCAATATCCGAATCATATAAGCAAAAACCTTTGTTGGTGCCTATCATTAAGGTTGAAGTGCTCTTCTGGGGTTTAAATACCAGGCTTTCGGCTATGCCAACAGAATTCACCTCACCCGGAATGCCATCACTCGCCCCGATAAGCCGCATGGTCCCGTTTTTAAAATGAATTACGCTTGTCGACTTGGTGGCAATAAAAACGGTGTCCTTACTACGCCCGGCAATATCAACAAATTGCAGGTTATTGTAGACCGAAAATACGGCTGTATAATTGTCAATTGCAAAAGTGAGGCTGTTTATGCGGTACACTTCGTTGTTTTGAGCCAAAACCCACAGGTAAGGGTCATAAAAGTCGCGCTTTACTTTTATGATTTTTTTGCCGGGTAATAAGTGGGCATTTAAATGAAAATCAACATCCTGCTGGCTGTAAGCCTTTACGCTTATACACATTATCAAAATGATCAGCAGGTTGCGAAACAGCATCAGTTTACCAGTTTAGGTAAACGAATATATAAAATTAAATAGTAATTACTGCTATGCTTCAATAATTTGATGCTTAATACTTTAGAATACATCTTTGCAAGATAGTAAAGCCCGGCGCGGGGCCACGCTTCGTTTCTTTACTTGCTTCTTCCTTGTTATAGCCGCAGGCTACATGCTTAGCCGTCCGAAGTCACAGACATTCGGACAGCGGAGAATGGCCAAACCACAGACATCAGGTGCTGTCGCTATATTTTTTTAATCAAAATTGATATTATAATTATTAATAACCCCGCTGATATATTATTACCTTGTATATTTACATGCAAGAATTGACTATTTTGAAAGTTAGTTATCTTAAATTTCTCTTTCAAATTATTGTCCAAATTAAATAATAGATTTGCAAATTCGAGATGGATTTAAAAAAAGAAAAGTTTGAATTGAAGATTAATAATAAAAAAAGGTTTTCTGCAATAATATTTTCATTTTTATGTATATTGTTTGTCTTGCTTAAATTCCAATATATTAATAATCTCTTAAGATTAAATTTTAACTCCATGATATTGGGTATAGTTGTATATATATTTACAATTACTTCTTGTTTTCAATTAATATGGGCTTTCTTGGGTAAAACGATTTTTAAAATTGTCAATAATATATTAATCGTAGAAATGGGCATTCTTTTTTTTAAGATAAAAAAAGAATTTGCGGTCAACGACATTTCAAATTTGAGAAATATTCCAGACGCAAATTCTTCGGAATACTGGGGAGTTCCCGGTTTAAGATTTTATTATAAAAAATCCAATATCAGTTTTAGATACGGCACAAAAGATATCACCCTCAATACTGAATTATCGGATTCAGAATTTGAACAGTTAAAAAAACTTATAAATATTATAAAATAAGATTATTTAGAACAATATTGTATAAGGTAGTTTCTCGCTTCTTTATTATTCATTCCTTCAGCTTTAGTCCAATCAATACAAGCCTCTTTAAACTGCTTTAACAGATATTTTGCCATGCCTCGATTGAGGTAATATAAGTCATTGTTTGATTTTAAATTTATTGCTTGATCATAATCAGCCAGCGCACTGTCGGGTTTATTAATGTACATATACGATACACCGCGATTGAAAAAAACTTTATCATCTAATTTGTTTTTTGAGATCGACAACGTGTAATTTCTTATCGCAATCCTATAAGATCCGGTCTTTTCACAAACTTGACCTATATTATTATAGCTTTCATAGAAATCAGGATTTATCTTTATGGCCAGTTGAAAGTCATGCATCGCTAATGTCAACTCATTTTTCCTTAAAAAACAAACGCCCCTTCCGTTAATTGCTTCGACATCGGATTTATCATTCTTAAGTATAATGTTAAAAACATATAACGCACTGTCTTGCTTAAATTCGGCTAGATAACACATCGCAAGGTTTTTTAATATAAATTGGTCGTTTTGTTTTAATGATAGGCAATTTTTAAAATCGTTTTCTGCCTGTTTATACATTTGTAAGTTGTTATACGATATTCCTCTTATTGATAATTCTTCATAATTCAATTTTTTGTATTCGGACATTTTATTGACCCAATTAATTGTTTGTAGATAATTCCCTTTTTTAAAATCTCTTATAGCGTTCTTTTTATACAGTGTAGCATTGTCTTGTTTGCAACTGGCAAATAGTTGTAAAAAAATTATTAAAAAAGATATAGCTTTTTGAATGATTTTCATCTATTGATTTTTGACATCTTTCCAATCGGTTGTTGCTGATACCGAGCCTTCTAACCCTATCTTGGTCTTCTTACCTAGGTTCAAGCC
>DASXMZ010000349.1:0-9301 GCA_036495385.1 Mucilaginibacter sp.
AATAACGCAACCTTACCCAAGGCAACCCAGGCGCAGATACTAAAAGTTGGCGCAGACGACTTCTATAAGGGGTACAAAGTAGTTTCGAAAACTTAATACAAAGAAGTTAATTATAAAACGCACACAAATTACTACGAGGTGGTGTTTGTTAACACCCATAACGAAAATATTAAAAAGGTAATAACTCTTGATGAGGCAGGCAAACAGGTTAAAGTAGTAGACCTTTAACCCTGATCAGGAAAATTTCTCAATGATCAGCTAAAATACTGATTGGAAAGCTGGAGATTAAACGAAAATACCGATCCTTGTCCTAATTCGCTGTCAATTGCAATAGTACTGCCATGTTGCTTAACAATCTCCATGGCAATACTTAAACCCAAACCGGTGCCCAATACCTGCTGCTCATCTGCATCAACTATCCTGTAAAATCTTTGAAACAAATTCTCCTGCTCCTGTTTGGCTATCCCCCTTCCAAAATCGCGGATAGAGATTGTTGCTGTATTATTTTCTGTATTTTTATTATAGTCGATAATTATCCGGTCTGCTCCCGGAGAATATTTAATGGCATTGGTAATTAAATTAGTTAATACCTGGCCGATGCGAAATTTATCTGCATATACGAT
Organism: Mucilaginibacter sp.; assembly: GCA_036495385.1. Taxonomy (GTDB): domain Bacteria; phylum Bacteroidota; class Bacteroidia; order Sphingobacteriales; family Sphingobacteriaceae; genus Mucilaginibacter. The sequence goes on from DASXMZ010000349.1 coordinate 624, forward strand.
AAGAGGGATATCTCCCCTTTTTTCGACATAATGACTGCTGGTTTGTATGTCTAATTCGTCCAGAATTTGTTCCAATAGTTTTGCAAAATCAAACGGCTCAGGATAAACCGTCATTTTCCCGCTATTGATGCGGGATATATCTAATAAATTCTCAACCAGTTTAAGTAACTTCTCGTTCTGCTTTTGTATCCTTTCTGCGTAGTTGATAAAATTTGTCTTTTCATAATTATTCCGTTCGGCTTCTCTCCTTATGATCTGCGAGTACGATTTGATAATTGATATAGGCGTTTTTATTTCGTGCGTGGCAACGTCGATAAATTCGTCCTTATCCCGCATCAATTCCAAATTGGCCTTCAGGTTGGTTTCTTCATTTTTCACTCGTTCGGTAATGTCAAGGATCGAGCAAATCATTTTTACAGGCTGTCCAAAGTCGTCCTTTATTGCTGTCGACCTGATCGATACACGAACAGGTGTATCATCGGCTCTTTTAAAAACATATTCCCCGTTTAAGCTAAATGTTTGCATGGCACTTTTTACTTCGGCATAGGATTCCGCTGCAAACCTATCGTACCAAAAACTAATGTCATAACGCGGCTCAACAATCTGATCATATCCAAATATTACACCAAACGCTGGATTCCACCATATTTTGTCCTTGTAAACATCCCATACACATATCCCTTCGCGGGTTGTTTTTAAAACCCATTCATTCTGTTCTGCTTCCTGCAGGTTCCTTAGTCGTTCTTCTAAAGCATCCATAACCGCCGAAGCAAGCATTTTCAACACCTTTATTTGTTCGGTTTTTAGCTTGTGAGGCTTTCGGTCGAGCAAACCTAAACAACCAATGGGGTAACCGTCCCGGGTAAAAATAGATGCGCCGATGTAATAGTTGTAGGCAACCGGCTGATTTGGAGAATTGGGCGGCAGATAGCTGTTACTTATGTTGCTGGCAATATGTATATCGTCTTTAGATCTAATTGTTTCAGCACAATTGGTTATGTATTGTTTAATATTTTCAACATCGTCTATCCCAACATAGGCCTTATAAATTACCTCTTGCTCAACAAACACAATGATAACCCCAGGCACCTTGAAAATCAAGGTTGCCAGCTGCAAATAGTTGCTGAACATTTTTTCGGGCAAGGTATCGTTTATCCTATAACGGTTGAGCGCATTGATACGCTCTTCCTCATGGCGTTGCTGTGAATCAGGTTTGGTAATAAGGTCTTGTGTTTTGTTCATAAATCATAAAGCAAATTATTGGGTACCAGAGACCATTGCTTAATTTCATCTTAAATATAAGATCAATAGTTGTAATACATGCGGTAAGAATCCGGTGTGTAGGTATCAAATTCAAATTTGCTACAAATCAAATTTCATAAAGGAGAGTAATTTTCTTAAAGATTAATTAGCATTAAATATATTATTAAAAGGTAACAATTATGCAACCATAGTGTTTATTAAGAAGTTATTTTATACCTTGGTTAAAAAAATAAAGCTCCCAGGACAACCCCTTTCCCAAAAAGCAAATTCCAAACTTCAAGCATGACCAAATCGCAATGAAATTCGATTTTTTTATTGATTTTATGTACCTGGCGACAGTTTACGGCATAATCGTCAGCCTTACTATTTTTTTATTTTCGCCCAAATACTCGTATAACAAGCGCTTGCTTGGTACCTCGCTTTTTGCATACTCATGGTTTTGCCTTTTGGGAGTATTATTGTATTCTCATGTTATTTTAAAAGTACCTCATTTATTCCGGACGGCTACTCCCTTAATGTACCTGATAGCGCCAACGTCGTATTTATATGTGCGCGCCACGATAAACGGCGAAACACGGCCCCGGAAAAATGATTGGATACATTTTATTCCCTTTATGTTTTTGAGCGTGGAACTGCTTCCTTTTTACATAAAAAACACATCCTATAAAATACAAGCCATTAATTATTATTTTTCTCACAATGAAGATTTTAATTACCTGCGTGAAGGCGTTTTAGAAGAGCATTTCCATTTTATATTCATGACTATTTTAGTCTTGTTTTATGCTTATTTACAAAGAAATATGATTCACAATTTTTTATCGGCCGCAACCGGCAAGGTAAAGCAACAGTACGAAAAGTTATTTGACTGGCTTAACTTATACACGCTCCTTGTTTCAATAACTTTTATCATAATACTTATATCGTGCATTTTTAGCCTTTATTTAAAAGTTTCCAGCATCGTTCCAAATGTAATTATGTCAATAAATCTATTTGCAATTTCATTGATCCTGGTTGTAAGGTCCCGAATATTATACGGTTATGATGACTCGATCATCGTTGTAACAAAAGAGCCGGACAGACATAAACCACCATTTGAAAATCAGAATAAATTAAATGAACGAAAAAATTTAATCGACGGCCTGCTACAAAATCAGCAGAAATATTTGACAAAGGGATATAGTTTGGCTGATATGGCAGCTGAGCTAAGTGTCCCTCAACATATGCTGTCTGTTATCATTAACCAGGAATATCACATGAGCTTCAACAACCTGATAAATAAATACCGGATAGAGTACGTTATAAATAGTATGGACGAACACAAAATGGCCAGCTATACATTTGAAAGCATGGCCGAAGAAGCTGGTTTTAACTCAAGGGTAACTTTTTATCGTGCCTTCATAAAGGTTACCGGCCAAACTCCGACCGCCTATTTCAAAAAAGAACAGTAAGTTTCAAATTACAATTTGAAACAAATTAATTATTAAGAAATCTGTTTAAATATTGAATTTAATTTGTAACATAGCATTAAACGCATTAAACAGCGATTTAATAACGATTTCTACCTTTTGCGTGTTTCATATTCTGATTTTCCCCTGATTGTTAACGAATATGAAACAACGACCGCCCCTTAAAGGTGAACCGCATGCATCAATCAATCTATCTATAAACATAAAAAACCAAACCCTATGGAGCCCAAACTTTTACCCTATTTCTTCTTTTCAACTGGTTTAGCCGGCTTAGGAGTATCAATCGTATTGATCTCATCAAAGAAGTTTTTTCAAAACATGTATTTAAGTCTGTGCATGTTTAGCTTATCATTATGTGCCATCTATAATTTTTGCTATGTGCAAGGCCTGCTGCCGGAGTTTCCTTTTCTTTTTATACTGGCCAAATCGTTCATTTTTCTTTTAGCGCCGGCAGGATATTTATATATCCGCAACATTTTTAATCCTGAAAAAGCCTTTCGGGTGTACGACTGGATCCATGCGATCCCTTTTCTGATGGTTATATTATTTTTAACAAATACAAGTTTGCGCAACCCCGATGCCATACAAAGAGCAATGACAGATAGCTCTGTCAATTGGTTTGTAGATGTTTCAAATGCAGATATCTACTTTAATCTGTCAATCGCAAAATCATTACTGTGGCTTTTTTATGCCGTTTTACAAAGTATATATATTATTAACTTTGAGCGAGGCAAAGCTCACAAGCTGCCACAGCTTAATCACAGGCTGCTTAATTGGGTAAAGATATTCAATATAACTTTGTTCATGTTGTTCTTTATCTTACTCGTTCAGCGGATTATTAATATATCTTATATTAGCCTTGATTTTGTAAATGACACTACAATGTCGTTTATTTTGTTGCTTACCCTCTCATTCCTCATCTTTAGCCCGCATATCCTGTATGGATTAACACCTATAGGGCTTAACTTAGCGGCTGAAACCCATTCCTCCTTTAATTATTCGAATACAGACGTTGCTGACGATAAGACCGCCTACATAAAACCATTGTATAACTCAAAAAGGAAGGATGAATACCTGCTCATCCTGGACGATGTACTTGCACAAAAACAACCTTATTTACATAAAGGAATAACGGTAAAAGATCTTTCAGATCAAACCGGGATACCTCCTCACCATTTATCCAGTTTAATAAGCAACGAGTTTAACCTGCACTTCCAGGACTTTATAAACTTACAGCGAATTGAATACCTGAAGAATCATATCAGCGATATAGGATGGAAGCAATTAACGCTTGAAGGTATTTGCTGGGAAATTGGTTTTACTTCAAGAACCACTTTTTTTAGGGCATTTATAAAATTCACTGGATTGTCGCCTTCAGAATACTTCAACTCGATGAAGAAGAACAATCACAGCGCATAAAGGCTTTTTGTTTCATTTCTTAGAACGGGTGCTACATTTAAAAATGCAACAGCTTTTTACGTGAAAACCTATGGTAAGTAAAAAATTGTTTTTTGCTTTGCGTTTATTTGCTGCAAGTAGATTTGAGTAACGAAAGCAGCTTCCTTTTTTGGACATTTTATTTGTGTAGCCATATCCCAAACCCCAGGATAAGGATTCGACCGTTTTAAAAAAAGAATTTAAAAACAGTGCGATATAATATTTCAACGCCATTGATTTTCGAATTATGGAGCCCGCTATTCGGTTGCGAACGAGTGGTTGGATATAGTCAAGCATTCTCAGTAAGTGTTGATGTTTTAGGGCAACCAAACTTTATTTCGGAATCCGGCGGTTTAACTGTATCCCGAAAAGAAAAAACTAAGGGTTTCAATGTTTCCATAGATCATCGGTTTTATCTTGCCGCCGAAAACCATTACCATGCCGTTCATGGCTTATATATTGTCCCGTATTGCTCCTTTAATCATCCGTGCCGTCAAAATACCCGGGTGTTTGATTCAAGGCTGTTTGCAGGTAATACAGACGCCTTATTAGATATAAATATACGTACCACCGGCGTTGAGCCTGGCTACCAGTTTGCTTTTTAAGGCTCAGGCTTGATTTGGTGTTAGTTGGGCTGCAATTGCAAACTTATAACCTTGAGGTATAAGCTCCGCGGCGCAGCAACGAAATGAATTGTTAACTGCCATTGTTCAAAATATAAAAAGTCCCTGTTTTAAATAATGCGCTAAACGGCCAGGACTACGAGGAAAGCCCTGGAGTTGCAATCTGTTACATAGGTTACAGGTATCTTATAAACGTCGGATACAGTTTTTGAACCTATAATTGCAATAGCTTTCCGCGTATACCACAAAAGACCGGAGTGCAGTCAATGCATATTAAATTGTTAGCTGCTATAACTATTTAACAATGGCTAAAGATCGGTTTTATCGAAAATATTTAATAAAGCTCAGAAGGTTCTTTGCCATGCTATACTTGATATTGCCCGCTAAAAATAAATCCAGGAAACCCGTTATGCGGGTAATATTCAAAAAAAAGAGCCACAAAATGTGATGAGACTATGACTTTGCCGGCCGGCCCAAACGGACTGATGTTTACGATAGGATAGCATGGTTTCAGTTTTAAATATGCAACCCGATAGGCTGCTAAAAACTGGGCTAATTGCCTCAGAAGTATGTTTATTTGCTTTATGAAACAGCAATTAAACCCATGAAAAAAAAAATCAAACCATTAATCTGCTGCCTTATATACGTTGTTGGTATACAAAAAGGATTTTCACAATCAGGGGGCGAATATTTTCTTAACAACCTTTTACCGGGCACCAATTATATTCATTCGTCCGGTTGGGAAAATAACATTTTGTTGACTAAATCCAGGATACTATTGGGGATTCGAAGATCCAATGAGTTTTGGACTGTTAACCGTTTTCAGGGAGATACATTCCTTATCACGATAAATAACATTTTCAGTACTGACCATAAAAAAGCAGCATAGCATTTATATCCGTGATATGATATAACACTACGTCCGCCAATCGCTGGCATTGATCCAAACTTCATAAGTTGAACATAAAGAAAAAGTAATATCATGAAAATTATTATTAGGTATTTATTGTTGGCTTTTGCCATAAACCAAATTGCACTGGCTCAGCAGGTGAGGACCACCAAAGCAGCACCCGCAGGTAGCTGGCAGCTGCTGGGTACAACGCAGGCAAAGTTCACCGCCGATCATGATGCAATTATGTTACAGGGTCAGTATTATATTTTTCGCAGCATTAAATTTAAGGTGACAAACGCTCCGCTCAGGTTGGTAAAATTGGTGGTAACCTATGATAGCGGGGCGCCCGATAATATAGAAATGCTTTATGATATTCCGCAGGGAGGTGAAAGCCGTATAATTGATCTGAGAGGGGTTGGCGAGCGGAAAATTATGAGAATTGATTTTTGGTACGATACAAAAGGGGCTACCCATGGGCAGGCGGAGGTTACCGCTTTTGGTATGAAATAGATAAGATTCCGTGACCGAAACAAAATAACAGGGGGAATTGGTTATGGCATTCATGATAATTTTCAGATCGAACTCATCTATATAAATGTGTATTTACCCCCGTGAGGTATCCAAAATTTATAATGAGTTGCAACTTAATGTAGTGTTCAACAACTTTTTACCCAAGTTAACCAGGGAGCTTTTCGGTAAAAAACCTGGTGATGCTGCAACTGGGAATTAGTTGCTGCCAAGACTAATTTGACACAGGAATGGTTCTTATAATGGAGATAAATATTTACCGATCGGAAGGTGTGAAAAATTTAAAAGTGATCAGTCTCGAAATCGTGAATTCTTAAAATGAAACAATGATCCAATCCAGCACAGTATGTATCATATTTTAATAAGTTTCAAAGAACACAACTTTTAGGTTTCAAATTTCAATCTGATACTTCAAAAATGAATAATTCCTTTGTTATTAAAAAAAAAGCTCAAAACTTTGGGGTGTGCAAAGTTTTCAGGGTAACTCTGCATATTTTTTCATAGGTGGTTAGCCAGGTCCGGATGGGCCTGGCTTTATTATTACATGATTAACTTATTTGGTTGAAACCGTATACCATGCCTGCTGTTTTTTGAATCTGACTTCCGCCAGCAGCAAAACTTATTTGTTGATGTATTTTTTTGATAAAGAAATAACCAATCGATCAGGCGGTCAAACAGACAATCCGAGTACTCCGGCGGAAGTTGATTTACATTATGTTCCATTTTCAAAACTGCAACCAAAGTCCGGCAGCTTATCACTTAAATGTGCATAAACAGTTTTTACTTTGAAATAAATATCTACCAGATGTTTATGGTATTATTACGGGAGCACCTACTATGAAAAATCGTCCAAAGGATATACCGTATTACCACCCAAGCAGGTGCGGTAGTTGAAAATCCTTCGGCGGGTGGCAAGGAGGTAAAGGTGGGCGAGGTAACCTATATAAAGGTTGGCGATACATACTACCAGCCTATAAAGCAAAATGGCAAAGATGTGTATTAAGTTGTAAAAGTAGAAGAAGCTACATAACAGCAATGGAGATTATTTAAATTTCATGACTATGAAACCAAAATATGTATTTTATCTGATCTTATTGATCGCGATGCATTATGAAGTGGGCAGAGTAATTGAAAGCAACGCCCAGCAGAAGGACGTTGATGACTCATCCTATCAACGAGGCGTAAAGCTTGACACAAATGAGCGCTATTATATATCCGGTAATGAGTATAAATTGGTGGCCGTGAAGTTGGACGATCAACATAAAAAAAGAAATCGGCCGTGGAAATTAATTTATAAAGAACACTAAATTTCTGACTATATCTGCAATCGTACCGCGATCGAAGACAGGGGCAGCTCAGGAATTTTTATCCAAGCGGATTATTCCGGCTTATTCCTGCCCGCACATCGTTTTCGCCATTCTTCCTTAAAAGCTTGTCGGTCTGCCTCATCCATAGTCATTAATTTGTCTTTTAAGTTACGCTTTGGTTTGTAATTATCAGACGGACTCCAAATGCCTCCGAAACCGCCAAATAATATCCGGAACAATACAATTAGCCCAAGCGCCTGCCAGTAGTTGATATTATTTATATGTGCAGTTTGAGGCAAAAAAGAATTCCATAGAAACATAACTACAACGCCCAATAGCAGAACTACTGCTATAAAAAATATCCAATATAATAATTTACGCTTCATTCTTGCGGATCAACGGTATCGGCCTGCAATTTATTAATATTCCAAAAATTCATCATATAATCTTTCAAGACGCGTTCTCAAATGCTTCACGGCATAGCCTTTACGTGAAATAATGGTTTTTAGTTTTTCGCCGGTCTCATCGGCAATTTGCTGCAGGGTTTTGTTTTCCATTTCATTCCAAACAAAGACGTTTCTCTGATTTTCAGGTAACTCATCCAGGGCCGTAAGCAACTCTTCCCAAAACAACTCTTTTATATATACCGCTTCGGGATCTTCATCATCCGTCAATAAAATATCTCTAAAATCGAGTTCATCACCATTGTCTGGGTTATTATTACTGCCAAAGCAAATGTCATCTATTAGTTCTTCAGTTTTTTTGCGGTTTTTGTCAATTATTTTGTTTCGGGCAACCCTAAATAGCCAGCCTCTTAATTGTTCAATTTCATTGGTGTCGTTTATGTTACTCAGCTGGTACCAAACATCCTGCATAATGTCTTCGGCATCGGCTTCTGTATTTACTTTATACCTAATAAAATCAAACAGGCTTTTGCCATAAGCATTTATCGTGTTAACTATATTTACAGTTTTATTAGCCATCCCTTAACTATTCCTTATTTATTAAGGAAGACGAATAAAACCTGAAATTACTTTAAGCAAACAATAGCTAAAAAAGTACTTTTATAGAAAATTAATTTAGATATGTTTTTTATTCTTTCCAAAGTCCTGCTAATTTTTATTCTTCCGCTATCATGGATAGTCTCCCTTTCAATTGTTGC
>DASXMZ010000350.1:0-17203 GCA_036495385.1 Mucilaginibacter sp.
TTCAGTAATACCACCAGTACCCACATCTATTTCGCCATCAATGGCTGTAGTTTGCTGAAAATCGGGGTGATTGGCATACAATATGATCGGATTGGGCTTTTTAAAAGTATCCCTGAAAATTTGCTGGTGCAATGTATACCAAAGTTCACTCTCCTGGGCAAACCGTTTTATCATACTATCATTTTTTAAATAATAGTAAATTTCGAAGTGAGGAGTTTTATAAACCTGAAATTTAAGGTTTTTATATCTAACCTTATTTTGGCCAAAATATTGAGCTTTTGTTTGCTGGCTGAATGATAATAAGCCTATCGTGCAAACTACCAGGAATAAGTACCTTTTAATTAAACAGGGGAGATGTTTGTTCATGTTAAAACGATAGATATGCGCTAAAATTAGTTAAAAGTAACTTATAAATTTAAACCTTTTCGCTAATCACCCCCTATTTTGCACAAAGTCAATCGCTCACCATGCTCCGCAAGATTACTGCATCGTTGAATCCGGCTTAACAAATGAAGTATCTACCGGCGCAGATAAACTGTCGGCAAGTGAATCAACCTGAATATGTGGTGAAGGACAATCATAGTTTTTGGTGATTTTTACCCATGGCTTCGGAAACATTCCGTACGTATACCCGGATTTTGGATCAGCATACACTTTTTCCATAAACGCGCCAAAAATAGGAAGCGCTGTGTGTGATCCTTCTCCGGTTTCTGATGTTGTAAAATGCACGCTGCGGTCGTCTGCACCAACCCAGATACCTGTTACCAGGTCTTTTGTAATGCCCATATACCATCCGTCCACATATCCCGATGAAGTACCTGTTTTGCCACCTATCTGGTTGTCCTTTTTCCATAAGCCAGGGTAATCCCATAAAGCCAGCGATGTGCCTCCCGGCTCTTCCATACCACCCCTGAACATATAAAGCATTAACCAGGCAACTTCTTCACTTATAACCTGTTCTGATTTTAACGTAAATTCGTCCAGCACATTGCCATTTTGGTCTGTGATTTTTGTTACCAGCAAAGGGTCAATTCTTTTTCCTTTATTTAAAAATGTACTGTACGCCCTCACCATTTCGTAAACCGATACATCATTTGAGCCTAATGATACCGACGGAACGGATTTTAACGGGCTTTCAATACCGCATTTATGCGCGTATTCTACAACTTTATTCCATCCCACTGCTTCAGTAACCTGAGCGGTAATTGAATTTACTGATTTCCCCATCGCCCACCGCAATGACATATCCTGGTACGAGAATTTAAAATCGGCGTTTTTTGGTTCCCATACCTGTTCCTTTCCGCCGTCGCTATATTTAATAGATACCGGTTTATCTGTAAATTTATCGCAAGGGGTAAAGCCGTTATCCAAGGCTGTTAAATAAGCGAAAGGTTTGAAAGTTGACCCCGCCTGCCGCTTGGATTGGTTTACGTGATCGTAGTTAAAATATTTATGATCAATACCGCCAACCCAAACTTTTATTTTACCAGTTATTGGCTCAATTGTCATCATACCGGTATTTAATATGCGCGTATAATATTTAATAGAATCGACGCTCGAAAATGTGGTATCCTTTTCACCTTTCCATGTAAATACGGTCATGCGCTTTGGCTTTTCAAAATATGCATTGATAGCCGCCTGGTCATTATTATATTTTTTTTGCAGCAATGCATAAATAGGCAAGCGTTCTTCTGCTTTTAACACAAAATCTTTTATTTCATTCCCGTTCGAGTCCCGCCACGGATTTTTATCGCCCCAAAGGTCATTAAAACGCCTTTGAAGCATTTTCATTTTTTCGGCAACAGCTTCCTCGGCATATTGCTGCAGTCGTGGATCAATGGTTGTGTATATTTTCAAACCATCTTCGTATAGGTCGTAATCGTTGTCGTGACACCATTTTTTCAGCCATCGCTCCACCGCCTGGCGCAGGTACGAATCGCCCTGGCCCTCATTTTCCACATAACTCAAATCAAGCTTAATAGGCTTTTTAACATTATCGTCATAATCAGCTTTGTTCAGATAATCGTACTTAAGCATTTGCCCCAATACAATATTTCTCCGTTCTAGCGAATGCTCGGGATTATTTATAGGATTGTAGGTTGAAGTGGCTTTAAGCATCCCCACCAAAGTGGCTGCTTCGGCAGGGTCCACTTTATCCGGTGTTTTATTGAAAATTTTTAATGACGCTGTTTTTATGCCAAATGAGTTATTGCCAAACGGCACCGTATTTAAATAGAGCGTAAGTATTTGCTGCTTATTATACACATGCTCAATTTTAAACGCAGTAAGCCATTCTTTAAATTTATAAACAACTGTATTGATAACGGGAATATGCCTCAAAAAGCCCTGCGATTTCTTTTTTCTGGTTTCAAAAAGGTTTTTTGCCAGCTGCTGGGTAATGGTGCTGGCACCCCGCCGATCACCTTTGGCCGTTGAAAGCATACTAGTAAAAAATGAATAGATGTCGACGCCATGGTGATGATAAAAGCGTACGTCCTCAGTTGCTACTAAAGCATTTATAATACTGGGTGATATATCTTTATATTCAACCGGTGAACGGTTTTCCTTATAATAACGGCCTATTAACGTGCCATCAGCATAATACACTTCTGAAGCTAAAGATAGAGACGGGTTTTTAATGTCCTGCATATCAGGAGAATAGCCAAAAAGCCAGAGGAAATTTAGTTCGATAGAACAGAAAAAAATGATAACAAAATAGATGAAGATGACGAAATATCTTAAATATCGGTTTTTAATACGTCTGAACATGCGGTAAAGATGTAAAATTATGGCCTAATTCATAGCCATGAAAACAAAAATTAAGAACGTAATTTTTACAGGTAAATTTTACGTTAACTTAGTATAAGTAAATTTTGTTTTGTAAAACCAATTTAGTCTGCAGCTTAAAACAAAAAAATAAATAAAACCTTTTATCTGGTAATCGGTAAATGATAATCTAAAACGATCATAATGAAAGATATAATTGATAAATTTAAAATAACAGACGGTAAGAATTTTTCATTAGGAGATTTTGATGCCGATTACTCTGCTGGTTTAAAAAAAGAAGATTCAGAGGATATTTTAAAGGACCTGATTGAACAAACATCGGCATTACAATCGGCTTTATACGCGGCTGACCGATTTGCTTTATTAATTCTATTCCAGGCCATGGATGCTGCCGGTAAAGACGGAGCCATAGCACATACAATGTCGGGTTTAAATCCGCAGGGTTGCGAGGTCTATAGTTTTAAACAACCGAGCGCCGAGGAACTGGATCATGATTTTTTATGGAGACATGATAAAGCGATGCCCGAACGCGGACGCATTGGCGTACATAATCGCTCTCATTACGAAAATGTATTGGTAACTAAGGTACATCCCGAGTTACTGCTGAAGGAACGCCTACCCTGTATTAAAAACGCTAAAGACGCGAATAAAAAGTTTTGGGATCAGCGGTTTGAAAGTATCAGATCATTTGAACAGCATTTAACCAGGAACGGCACCGTTATTATTAAGTTTTTTCTGCATGTATCAAAAGATGAACAGAGAGAACGTTTTTTACAGCGCATCGACGACCCCGACAAAAACTGGAAATTTTCGGCGTCGGACATCTATGAACGCAAGTTTTGGGATGATTATATGGATGCCTATGAAAAGGCGATAAAAGAAACTGCTACAGAACACTGCCCCTGGTATGTACTCCCGGCGGATAAAAAATGGTTTACCCGGATTGCAATTTCAACTATTATCCTGGATACTTTAAAAAGTTTAAAATTGACCTACCCGGTTTTACCAAAAGAAGAAAAGGAGAAGCTGGAGGAAGCGAAGAAAACATTGTTAAAGAAATAAGAATTGTGATGTGCCGTCGGCGTAATTCTTTATAAATCAATAGCTTTGGCCTGATCGGGGGGAATTAGATTAAGATTGATTTAATATTCTCAAATACCTTTTGTAGAGACGCAAAATTTTGCGTCTCTACAATGTTTTATTCCACCGTTATTTCATCCGCAAAAATATAAGATTGCTCACCTGAGCTTTCATGCCAATCGGGCAACGGACCGTATTGTTTCGCTATTATTTTAATATACCTGGCGTTTACATTTAAAGGAGCGGTAAATTCCTGTGTTTCTATATTAAGATCCTTTATATCCACCTTTGTTTTAACCGTTGCCGCCAATTTATAATTGATGCCGTCATCAGATATCCAATACTGAACATATTGCGGGAAAACAATCCACGACCGGGTGTCCTGCAAAGTGCCAAGACTAACTTGTTTAATAGGTTTGACCTGCTGCATGTCTATTATCGCCACAAGGTCACTGCCCTGGTAGCCCTGCCAGTTACCCACGCGCCAGTTTGCCTTACCGTGTATACCGTTAATCAGCGCATTATCGCCTTCGTCAGCGTAGTTTGGCAGGTATTTATTTACAAGAGTCAGCTTAATATCATCCCTCACCCTCGAGAATGAACCTTCATCCACAAAGCTTGTTTTACCGCCTTCGACGGCAATAGCTTTCACGGTAGTGTTTTTCGAAATGTTTACCGGACCGTTGTATAACGTTGAAGAACCGGTGGGAGTGGAGCCGTCCAGTGTATAGTATATCTTGGCGGCGGTATCGGCACATTTTATTTCCATGTTGAATGGCTTTTTAAAAGTTTTGGCAGGCGCAATGATATAAGGATTGGGTACGATTAAATTATCTGAAATTTTTGACGTCGGTTTTTCGAGATCCTGTACAAAAAGCTTATTTGGCAACCGACCGGTAAAAACTTCAAATTCACCGCCATTGGCTATGTCCGCGTAATTAAGATAAAGCTTGTCGTACGATTTTTTATTCAGGTTCATGCCCTGCAGATAAAAATCACCATGGCCAATACTTGCGCCGGGATTACGGATAATAAACTTTTTACCGTTCTCCAGGTTAATTGTTGCTTTATCAAATTGAGGTATGCCAATCTGGAATTGCTGCTGTCCGGGGGCGATGTTATAGATGCCCAGCGAACTCATTACATACCAGGCCGACATCTGCCCGCAATCTTCATTACCAGATAACCCATCAGGCTTGTCGTTATATTCTTCCCTTAATATCCTGCTAATATAGAGCTGGGTTTTATCTGGCGAATCTGTAAAATTATATAAGTAAGCCATGTGGTGGCTGGGTTCATTTCCATGCGCGTACTGGCCTATTAATCCCGTAACATCATCCTGCTCGCGTCCGCTTAGCTTTGATTCAGTAGTAAACAGTTCATCCAGTTTTGTTTCAAAGGCTGCTTTGCCACCCATGTGGCCAATTAAACCCTCGACATCCTGTGGTGCTAAGAAAGAATACTGCCAGGAATTTCCTTCCGTATAATTATTGTTGATCTCTGTCGGTTCAAAAGGTGTATACCAGCAGCCATCGGCCCGGGCTTGCATAAAGCCATTTTGGTTGTTGTAATTGTTTTTCCAGTACTGAGCCCGCTGAATGAACTCCTTATAATCATCCGGTTTATTTAACATTTGCGCCATTTGCGCTATGCACCAGTCATCAAACGCATATTCCAATGTTTTCGACACTGATTCCGGCTCGTCATCTGATAATACGACGCCATTTTTCCGATACGAATCCAAACCAAACTGGTTGCGGTTTACGGCGGCTTTCATAGCGGTAAAGGCCTCTTCGGCATTAAAATCGCGTATCCCTTTGGCGTAAGCATCAACTATAACAGGAATGGAGTGGTTGCCAACCATGCAAAAAGTTTCGCTTGAAGCCAAAGGCCATATCGGTAGCAGGCCACCTTGCTCATACATCGCTAAAAAAGACTTTATGAAATCGAGCGTTCGTTTGCGGTCTATCAGGTTAAGTAAAGGATCTTCAGCCCGGTAAGTATCCCACAAAGAAAATACGGTGTAATAGTTAAAGCCATCCGCTTTATGTATTTTCTGATCCATGCCGCGATACTGGCCGTCAACATCGCTGTATACATTTGGCGCCAGCATGGCGTGATATAAAGCAGTATAGAAAATAGTCTGCTTCTTTTTAGCATAATCAATAACCGGTTTATTTACAGATTTGGGCTGACGTGAATATCCGGTTTGGCTATTATAACCCACGTTTGAACTCGGCGCCGGCTGTGGCTGTTGTTGATCAGATGCCGTTGGACCACCGCCTTCAACCTCTATTTTCGACAGTTCATTGTTCCACAAAGTTTTGGCATCCTTTTCAACCTTTTTAAAATCGAAATCTGGTATTTCGGCATCCAGGTTTTTTAATGCTCCATCAGCGCTTACGGACGAGATTCCAACTTTTACGATAACCTCGTCCGGGTTATCAAACTGGATAAACATTTTTATGTTTTCACCCTGTAATTTGTTTTTCCCGGCTTGTAATGTATCGTTACCTGCTATTCCATAAGATTTAAAAGGCTTTGAAAATTTGGCATAAAAATAAACTGATTGATCCTTGGCCCATGATTTCGACCGGCGGAAACCCCTTATCTCGTGATCGCTCACCACTTCTATCCACGAATCAATAACTTCATCGCGGTGCTGTAAATCAATTATAATATTAGCCTGCTGAGTTTTAGGGAATTTATAATGATGCATTCCGGCCCGCGTTGTTGCCGTAAGTTCAACATCAATATTATACTTATCCAATTTTGTTTTGTAGTAACCGGGCGCAGCGCTTTCGTTCTTTTTCTTAAAACCAGATCGATAATCTGTGTTTTTAAATTTGGGGGCGCCCGTTGTGGGCATAAACAAAATGTCGCAATAGTCAGCTACACCTGTGCCGCTTAAATGGGTGTGTGAAAAGCCGTAGACTACAGTATCGGTATAATAATACCCTGAACAGCCGTCCCAACCGGTTAAGCGGGTATCGGGACTAAGTTGTACCATCCCAAACGGCACAACAGCGCCGGGATAAGTATGCCCATGGCCGCCTGTACCTATAAAAGGATCAACCAGTGGAGTATAATCTTTTTTTCTTTGCGCCGACGCGCACAGGGCGAAAATTAAAATAAAAAAAAGAGAAAATATATTGCGAAGCATTCGTTTCCGGAGATTATTGACGTTAACTATAAAAATAGAGGTTTTTTCGTTGTGAAAATTAGAACTTTTAACGGGATATCAAATAACCTCTTCGTTCCTAAACTACGATTCAGAGGGTTATATCGAATTTATCTGCATCTTTTAAAAACGGCATAGCACGCCTGGTTTTTGATACTTCGTTAGCTAATACTGTAAGTGTATAACGGTCTTCTTCATCTTTTTTATGATAAAGAACATTTCCATTGGGATCAACGCAAGTGGAATCACCGGAGTGATATACTTCATTGCCATCATGACCAATCCTATTAACACCTACAACATACGACTGGTTTTCAATTGCCCTCGCGTTGAGTAATGAACGCCAGTGTGAAATACGGCGTTCGGGCCAGTTTGCCACAAACAATAGCAGGTCATATTCACTATTAACATTACGCAGCCAAACAGGAAAGCGTAAATCGTAGCATATCATCGGGCAAATTTTCCAGCCGTTTAGGTCAACAATCAACTTTTTATCACCGGCTGTATAAACTTCGTGTTCTTTTCCTAAGGCAAAAAGATGTCTTTTATCATACTGTTCATAACTTCCGTCGGGGCGCATCCATATTAGCCTGTTATAATACTTGTCACTTTCTTTAATAATGATGCTGCCGGTTACCACACATTTATTTTGAGTTGCAATTTTATGCATCCACTTCATCGTCTTACCACCCATTGGTTCAGCGAGTTTTTCAGCATCCATGGTAAAACCGGTGTTAAACATCTCGGGTAATACGATCAGATCCGTTTTCTCGCGGATGCCCGTCAACTTGGCGGCAATATTTTGAAGATTCTTGTCAACATTTTCCCAGAAAAGATAAGCCTGGAGCAGCGTTATTTTAATGTTATCCATTATTCTTTATACGTATTATTTCGTTTTTGCCATGGTGAATAAACAATAGTTTAAGTTCCTAATTTAGAAAGATATTTAAATAACTTACTCTAAATAAATAAACTATTTAGTTAAATTTTTAACAATCTTTCGATGGCTTTGTCGAGCGTTTCCTGCTTCTTAGCAAAGCAAAAACGTAAAACGTGGTGATCGGTTCCTTTATTGTAAAATGCGGAGGTAGGGATAGCCGCAACTTTAAATTCTTTTGTTAATCGCAATGCAAAGTCGCTGTCTTTTTCGTCGGTAATATTGTTATAATATACTGATTGAAAATAGGAGCCAAAGCAGCTTAGTAATTTAAACCGGGTTTGCTGAAGACCCTTGCGAAAATAATCGCGCTTTTCCTGGAAAAATCCCGAAAGGCTCAGATAGGTATCTTCATTTTTCAGATACTCTGCAATCGCCATTTGAATCGGGGTGTTTACACTAAAAACTAAAAACTGGTGCACTTTTCTGAACTCCTGCATTAAAGCGGCGGGCGCCATACAATAACCAATTTTCCAGCCGGTGGCATGAAAAGGCTTACCAAATGATGCTGCTATGAAACTGCGTTGCCGCAACTTCTCGTAACGGGCCATACTTTGATGTGTCTCTCCGTCGTATATTAAATGTTCATATACTTCATCACTTAATATTAAAATATCCTGATTTTTTACAATCCCGCAAAGCTCATCAATATCTTCCTTATGCAGGATAGTTGCTGTAGGGTTATGCGGCGAATTGAGAATAATCATCTTTGTTTTACTATTGATCAGCCTTTTCACCATGTCCCATGCTATACGGTAATCAGGCGGTTCAAGTTCCAGCGATTTTACGATTCCTCCGTTTATTTTTATCGCCGGTGCATAGCAATCAAAAGCGGGCTCAAAAATGATGACTTCATCATTTGGATGTACAACACATGTGATGGCTGTATAAATTGCCTGGGTTCCTCCGGCAGTGATGGTAATTTCAGTATCAGGGTTGTAAACCGCACCATAAAGCTTTTCAGTTTTTTGGGCAATCCTTTCGCGCAACGCCAATACTCCGGGCATCGGGGCATATTGGTTATTACCCTTTTTCATAGCGGTATTCACTAATTTAATCAGCTCGGGAGAAGTGTCAAAATCAGGAAAACCCTGCGACAGATTTATAGCGCCAACTTCATTTGCCAGCGCAGACATCACGGTAAAAATGGTGGTTCCTGTTTGAGGGAGCTTAGAAATGATGGGTGTCATGCGCAGGCTAAATTAAAGAAAAAAGCTTAATGCGGACTAGCACAAATTGGAATAGTTACGCTTTTTTTACGCTTATATTTTTTGCGTTTCAACTCGTTTATCTAACTTAGTTGAATGAATATTAAGAAATCCTTAAGCCTGTTTTTAGTAATTATTTTTTGCTCATGTCAACAGGCTTCTAAAAGTAAAATTCCCGTAATTGGTTTTGTTGATGCTTTTGAAGATGCCACTATAGCCCCCGCCCGTACTGGCTTTACAGATGCATTAAAAAAAGGTGGTTTTGAAGATAATAAAAATATTAAAATTGAATACGGCAACGCGCAGGGGAGTATTCCCACACTAACACAGATTGTAAATCACTTTGTTTCCCAAAATGTTGATCTTATGGCTACCTGCACAACGTTATCGTCGATAACCGCTGCGCAAAAGACTAAAACTATACCGATTTTTGTAATGGTGTCGCCAACAGTTGCGCTAATGAATTTGGCGGGTGCAGATGGTAAAGGCCCTACAAACATATTCGGAGCAGTGGAAGATTTGAATTATATCGACACCTCATTTTCAAATATTCCTAAATTTTTAAAACCTAAGTCGGGAAAGCTGGTGGTTGGGATGATCTATAACCAGTCGGAACCGCAGTCGTTTGATGCAAAACTACGCATACAGTCTTTAGCTGACAAACTAAACATCACGTTAATAGCACTGCCTTTAAACTCTTCGGCGGACGCCCAGCTTGTAACGGAATCCCTGCTGAACAAAAATATCGATGCTTTTTTTGCAAATCCGGATAATACAGTATTTGCCTCCTTCGAAACGATCCTGAAAAGTTGTAACCAAAAAAATGTACCCATATTTACAAGCGAGGCAGGTTTAGTAAAGCGCGGCGCGGTTGCAGCTTTTGGTGCAGACATCTATCAATGGGGCTACCAGGCAGGGGAACAGGCAGCACAATTTTTAAAGAATCATTCAACGGCTGGACTACATCCTGAAATGGTTAAAGTGAGACGGCGTGTATACAATGAAGCAGCTGCAAAGAAATACCATATCATCGTACCTCCTAATTTTGAAGCTGTAAAATAATGGATTTTTATTTGACCGTTTTAATAGAGGGTTTGTGCCTTTCCAGCATGGCGCTCGGGATATATATATCGATGAAGATATTTAACATCCCTGATATCACCACCGATGGCAGCTATACTCTTGGCGGAGCGGTTACGGCGGTTATGCTTACCCATCATAACTCAGTTTGGTTAACAATTGTAGCTGTTGTTCTGTCTGGCGCTGCTGCTGGAGCTACTACGGGTCTTATTCATACCAAACTCAAAATTAATGCACTGTTATCGGGCATTATTGTTATGACGGCGCTGTATGGCGTTAATTTGGGGTTGATGGGGCGATCGAACATCCCAATGATCAATATCCGGTCGTTGTTTACGCTTGTGAATATTAGCACTGACACCAATTATAACAGCCTCTGGTTGGCCATTGCCTTTATGTTGTTGATCATGTTGTTGGTGGGTTACCTACTTAAAACCGATTTTGGCATATCCATGCGTGCTACAGGTAACAGTGAATTGATGATACGCGCGCTCGGCGTAAATACTGACCGAATGAAAATTACCGGCCTGGCTATTGCTAATGCCCTGACCGCGCTCAGCGGTTTTTTATATGGTCAGTACCAGGGATATGCCGATATTAGCATGGGAATTGGCATAGTAATTATAGGTTTGGGTTCAGTTATTATTGCCGAAACGGTAATTAACTGGCTACAAATCACTTCTGTTTGGCTTAGCTTGGTTTTGGTGCTGGTCGGCGCTGTTATTTTTCAAACGGTAGTTGCTGTTACACTCGACATTGGCGTTGACCCGACCTATTTAAAAGTGGTTGTCGCCGTTTTCCTACTGCTGATAGTCGGTTTGCCGCAACTGATTTTAAGAAACTCCAATTAACGATGATTGACATTTCCGATATTCGCAAAATATTTAATCCGGGTAAGGCCAATCAAGTAAATGCCGTCAACGGCGTGAACTTGAATATCACACCAAGTGAATTTGTAGTGATAGTTGGTGCTAACGGATCGGGTAAAACCACGTTGCTGGATATGATAGCCGGAAGCACCAGGCCGACATCTGGAAGTATCAAAATCGACGATGAAGACGTTACGAAAATACGAGACTATGGCCGGGCCAAATGGATAGCCCGTGTTTTTCAAAATCCACTGAGCGGAACGGCTTCAGATTTAAGTATACTGGATAATTTCAGACTGGCAACCATACGAACAAAGCCTAAAGGACTATCAATTGGCATAAACGACACCTTTAAAAACCAGGTAAAGGAAAAGATATCGACGTTGGGAATGGGACTCGAAAATAAAATTGAGCAACAGATGGGTACTTTATCCGGCGGACAACGCCAGGCATTGACTTTGCTGATGAGTGTAATGGACAGCTGTAAGGTATTATTGCTTGACGAGCCCACTGCCGCACTTGATCCCAGGTCCGCCGAAATAGTGATGCGCACTGCCGACGAATTGATAAAGGATTATAAACTTACCTCCATATTGATCACCCACAATTTAAGGGATGCCTTTAAATATGGCAACCGCATTATTTTAATGGGAGAGGGGAAAATAATAAAAGATTTAAATGCAGCTGACAAAAAGGATTTAAAACAGAATGATTTGTTTGATTGGTTTGCGTGAAATATCTGAATCAGGATTTACAGGATTTGAGGATTCCCAGGATTAATTTGATATCTCGAAAATCCTCAAATCCTGTAAATCCTGATTCAGACAAAAGATAATTATTTTGCAACAACATTCGCTGCCCTGGCTTTCTTCACATCGGCTACAGTTATTGAACTGGCTTTGTTACCAAAACTTTTACGAACATAGGTTAACACGTCGGCAATTTCCTGATCCTTTAAATCACTGTGCGGGGTCATGTTGTTTGAATATTTCTGGCCATTTATTTCAACATCCTCTTTAAATCCGTTCAGCACGATTTTTATTAAAGCAGTTTTGTCACCGAGCACATAGCTGGTTTTAATCAACGGCGGGTTCATGGTTGGCACTCCGGCGCCATCGGCCATGTGGCATGCTAAACAAATGCTTGTATAAACAATTTTCCCCCTGGCAACTGAAGTTGTATGGGTAGTTGTGTGTGACGTGGTTTTTTTTACAGGTTTATCCTGCGCGAATGAACAATTAAAAAATAGTATAGCAGATGATATTAGCAGAACTGTTCTTTTGATCTTCATTATTATTTTGAATAGGTAATTTTATAGATAGTTCCTTTTTGGTCATCTGTTACATAAAGTGATCCGTCCGGACCTTGCGCAAGTCCGCAAGGGCGGTGTTCAGCGGCATTTGGCGAAGTTTTTGCAGGGCCGCCGGCAAATCCATCGGCAAACACTTCCCATTTTCCATCAGGCATACCGTTTTTAAAAGGCTGGAATACCACACAATAACCCGCCTGTGGCTCGGGCGCCCTGTTCCATGATCCGTGGAATGCAATGAAGGCGCCGTTCTTATACTTTTCAGGGAACTGATTGCCTGTGTAAAACAACAAGCCATCCGGCGCATAATGACCGGGATAAGCTGCAACCGGATCAATAAATTTAGGGTCGGCAGTTTTTTTACCATCACCGCCATATTCGGGGCCAAGCATGTTTTTATGCTGCATCCAGTCGTAATAAACATAAGGCCATCCGGCATTATCTCCTTTTTTTAATGCGAACATGCACTCTGCCGGTAGTTCCGCAGATTGATGTACAGTATACAGATTAGGAAAAAGATCGTGCAATGCATCGCGGCCATGCTGCATCACAAATAGCTGGTTATCCTGCTGGTTCCAGGCAAGGCCAACCACGTTTCTTAAGCCCCATGCGTAATGTACGCCATCTCCATAAGTTTGGTTTGGCTTGTCAGCTTTGAACTGCCATATCCCCGCTGCTGAATCAAGAATAGGACATCCTTTTTTATCCTTGTCATAGTCGCTGCAAATATTGGAGTAAGCGCCTATGTTAACATAAATATTGCCGTCATTATCCAGACAAAGCGCCTTCGGCTCGTGCATTCTTCTGCTTAAGAGGCCTGTAACAATCTTTTCAGGTTGGTTAGGGTTGATGACTTCATTTTTATCATTTAATTTATACCTGTAAACTTCTGTATTGTCGGAGGCATACAAATAGCCATCTTTTATTGCGATCCCGGTTCCGCCAAAATTGGCAAAGCTTGTTTTAAGGATAGCTTTATCGCCCTCTACATGAAGCACGAGGATACCTTTGCCATTTTTTGCGTTGGCCAGGTGTACATAAATATCATTTTCAGGTGTTACCACGAGGTGCCGGGCGCTGCCTAAATGTTCGGCAATTGCAACAGCGCTAAACCCGGTGGGTAATGTTAAACCTGCAGTTGCGGTACTGGAATTTGCCGCGTCGCCCGCATTTTTACAGGCGTTAAATACTATCAATCCTATTATCGCATAAACGGGTAACAACAGGATCATTAATTTTTTCATTTTCATAAGTTTTTACGTTTGGCAACCAAAGTTAATATAAACAACCGTAAATCAGGAAGCCGGTTTTGTACTAAAGTGGTTACAACTGATATTTTGAAAAATGGTTAGCGAAGCATTTGATAATGATTTCGCATCAAATTCAGTTAAAAAAGATTTGAAGAATTTCGAATAAATAAGCATATAATATATGGTTATGAATATTATGCACATTGAGTATAAAAATTAAATTCTTTAAATTTTATAAATTTTAAAATTTAATTCTGTAATAACAATATTACTTGAAATAATAACTAAGTGCGACTAAACTATTACCTTTTTTAGCGGTCATAGATATATAAAATTTAAAACAATGAAAAAGTTACTCATATTATCAGCAATAGCAATAAGTGGTTTAATATATAATACCGCCGATGCACAAATAAGGATTCACTTAGGAATCGGTTTTGCCGCACCACGTGTGGTTTATGCTCCGGCTCCCGTAGTGCAACAGACTCCCGTTTACGAACAATCTGCATACAACCAAAATGATGACTATTATTATTTACCTGATGTAGATGCTTATTATAGTGTTAACGAACAATGTTATTACTATTTTAATGGCGATAACTGGATCTCAGCAGCTTATTTACCTGGAGAATATCATGATTATGACTGGAGAGGCGTACGCAGATTTGAAGTAAGTGCACCACGTCCATATTTACACGATGATTTCTACAGGTCAAAATACGATGGTCATCAGGTAGAAGGGTGGGCACATAGTAATTATAATCAACATTTTGATGGCGGTTATGCAAACCAGGGTTTTAGAAACAGCGAACAACGTTTTGATAACAATCGCGGGAATGGCTTTAATCAGCCCGCGCAAACTTACCGGAATGATTACCGAAACAATCAACATTTCGATAGCAGGAGACAAGGTAATTATGGCCAGCCAACTCAGCCCAACAACACTCAACGAGGATATGGCCAGCCATCAAATCAAAATGGTAATGGTTACAGGGATATGAGGAGTACTGGTAATAACGAACACTACGCTCAAAGCAGCCCCAAGGGTGGTCTGGAAGCCCACAGAATGGCCAGATTTTAAAAATGGATTTCAACTAAATATATATAAATGAGATGGCCGCCGCAAGGCGGCTTTTTTTGTCTGAACCGTTGATTTGTGGATGCCGTTGATTTTTGCCATTTAAGTCTGCAAAACGGTTAGTAAATTTTCAACGAAATCAAACAAATCAGCGGTCAATAGTGGCTTGCTTTATTTAAAAGATCAATAGCATCGCTATTTAGCTTAAGCGTTGTAGCTACTGTAAGTTCATTTAATTGTTGGATGCTCGTAGCACTTACAATGGGAGCAGTGATGCCAGGCCGTTCTATCACCCAGGCAAGGGCAATGGCAGCCTGCGAAACATTGTATTCCGCCGCAACTGCATCCAATGCAGCCAGGATGTTATAGCCGCGTGGGTTCAGGAATTTTCTTACACCCTGCCCGCGACTGCTTTGCGACAAGTCAAGCTCCGAACGGTATTTCCCTGTTAAAAAACCACTTGCCAGCGAATAATAAGTGATAACGCCGATGTTCCTTTCCCGGCATACCGGTTCCAACTCTTTTTCATAGTGTTCCCGCTGATACAAATTATACTCGGGTTGTAAACATTGATAGGCCGCTAATCCGTTATCTTTACTTATCTGCAATGCTTCTTTGAGCCTTGCACCGCTGTAATTTGAAGCGCCGATAGCCCTTATTTTCCCTTGTTTAATCAATTCAGTAAAGGTTTCTAGAGTTTCTGAAAGCGGGGTATCCTTATCGTCATCGTGCGATTGATACAGATCAATATAATCTGTTTGCAGTCGCTTTAGCGAATCCTCAACCGCATTTGTAATATATTTGCGTGATAGACCTTTTTTTCCTTCGCCCATGGACTTCCCAACTTTTGTGGCGATGATCACTTTATCTCTTTTTCCGGAATTTTTCAGCCAATTACCAATAATTGTTTCTGATTCGCCTCCTTTATTGCCCGGCGCCCATGCCGAGTAAACATCGGCTGTATCGATAAAATCCAGTCCAGCACCTACGAATCCATCCAGTATTTTAAAAGATTGTTGTTCGTCAACTGTCCATCCGAATACGTTTCCGCCGAAGGCGAAGGGATATATTTTTATGCCGGAAGCTCCTATTTCTCGTTTTTCCATATGATCGCGTTATGATAAGGTTATAATCAAACTATCTGTTCTGCCAGTTCATCAACCCAGCCCAATAAATAGGGTTCGGTACCGGCTATCCGCTGCCATTTTCCATCATCGTCTTTGGCAATAATAAGGTGCAGATTGTTATCTATCGACTCAAATTCATAGGCATCATCAAAACCATCAAAACTTATTCTGTTTACTATTCCGTCTACGGGTGTATCCGTACCCGATAATGTTGCTTCAAATTGTTGTTTCATATATCTGTGTTAAATGTAAGTGTTATAACGCCTATAAGTTATAAGTGTTTTTATGTTACAGATTCTTTACAGGTTATAAAATTTGAAATATTTATAGAATTTGGTCAACCAGCTGCGAACACAAGATAACCAATAATCATTTTATATTTGTTTGATGGAGAATGTAACCCCCGATTCGAAGATACTGATTGAATTGGTACAAACTAAAATGCCGTTCGGTAAATATAAAGGAACTTTGATATGCGATTTACCAGTGTATTATCTTGAATGGCTGCACAGTAAGGGTTTACCGCCCGGTAAATTGGGAATGCTGCTTGGCACAGCTTTCGAAATAAAAACCAACGGCTTGAATGCAATATTGGTGAAAGTTAAAAAAGTTATTAATGGTTGAAAAAGTTGTAGAGGTTATTAATGGTTGAAAAAGTTGTAAGGGTTGAAGATGTTATAATTGGTTAGAAAAGTTGTAAGGGTTGAGGGGCTTTCGCGACTAAATTGATAAATATCTCAATTTTTCAATATTTTAAACTTACTTAACCATGACCATCCGACGAACTGTTACCAACGTATATTTGATTATAAACAATGGGAATTTTATGAAAAGAATTATTTTATATGTAGGCTGTATCCTTTTATTTGCAGGATGCGTGCAGGGCCAGTCGAATGATTTTGCAGCGCTGCCAAAACCTGCTGCCGGAGAAGAAGTGGCCACATTTGGAGGCGGCTGTTTTTGGAGCATGAGCGAAGCCATGTCGGAGCTAAAAGGTGTAAATAAGGTAGTGTCTGGTTATGCTGGTGGGACTACAAAAAATCCAAGTTACCAGGACGTAGGTTCGCAGACTACAGGGCATGCGGAATGTGTACAAATATATTACGACCCTAAAGTTATCAGCTTTACCACATTGGTAAATGCTTTCTTTTTTGCTCATGATCCCACAGAGCTTAACCGCCAGGGACCGGACGAGGGTACCGACTACCGCTCAATAGCTTTTTATCGCACACCGGAAGAGAAAACTATTTTGCTGGACGTGATGAAAAAGATCAACAGTTCAAAGCATTATCCTGAG